>DATCZZ010000372.1:0-8233 GCA_036525635.1 Psychromonas sp.
AGATCATAGCCAGACGCCATGGCAATGATAGGAATAGACATTAAGAAAGAGAAGCGTGCGGCTGCATTGCGCGTTAAACCCAGCATTAAACCTGCAGTAATAGTGATACCTGAACGAGAGGTGCCGGGGATCAACGCCAAGACTTGTGCAAAACCAATAAATACAGCCCGTTTTAGACCTGTTTGGTATTCCGTTTTGAGTTGTTTGGCTTTGGCATCAGCCCACCAAAGCAGCAGGCCAAAAAGTGTAGTAGTCACCGCAATCACATAACCGCTGCGCAAATAGGTTTCAACTAGCGATTTACCAAAAAAACCAATTAAGGCGGCCGGAATGGTTGCCCAAATAATCCACCACGCGAGACGGCTATCTTGTGTCTGCTGCTTGCTGCTAATTGATGTTACCCAGGCTTTTGACATATTCACCACCTCTATCCGGAAGTAAATCAATACGGCAGATAAGGTGCCAATATTAAGTATTAAATCAAATGCTAACCCCTGGTCCTGCCACCCCAGTAGCTGCGAAGGCAGGATTAAGTGTGCTGAGCTGGAAATAGGCAAGAACTCGGTCAAGCCCTGAATTAAGGCTAATACAACAACTTCAAGTGTGGACATTTTTTTCTCTCATATACAAAATCAAATAATTAAAAATCGGCGTTAAACAAGTTTAATTTCCCACAATTTCTGTTTTTCATGGGGATAATTGTGCCACAATGTTTGATAGGTTTCACCCGAGATCGGATGGGTTAAGGTCGGGGCTAAATCTGCCAAGGGTTTTAATACAAAAGCATTTTTAAGAATTTCGGCACGGGGTACATCAATTTGCGGATCGATCTGCTGGCCATATAACAGCAAATCTAAATCTAAGGTTCTCGGTGCGAACTTGGCCGCATTTTCAGGCCGACCATGTTCCACCTCAATACTTTTAAGTTTTTTAATTAATTCGTCAATACCAAGCTGCGTATGCAATTCAACAACTAGATTATAAAAATTCACGCCGGAAAAACCAACCGCCTCACTTTCATAAATAGGCGATAATGCTAATTCTCCAAACGCTGCCCGTAAGGAAGCAATCCCCGAGCGAATATTTTCTGTTTTATTGATACTGGAGCCGACGCCAACGAATACCTGTGCCATTAGCGCATCCCCCGCTCGATTTGTACCCCCAGAGTTTGCGCCTTGGGCAATGCCCCGGGTTTATGCAGGGTCACTTTAATCCATGGTACAGAAAACTGCGCCATAATAAGTGTGGCAACTGACTCTGCCATAGTTTCAATTAACGCAAAACGATGGGTTTGAGCAAACTTGTTGACCGCCTCTGAAACGCTGAAATAATCAAGAGCAAGATTGATGTCATCACTATTGGCTGCGGGCCTGTTATCAAATGCCATCTCCAGATCAAAATAGAGTTTCTGCTGCACAGACTTTTCCCAGTCATACACACCAATTGTGCTAATTACTTCTAACTGTTTAATAAAAACAATATCCATTTTCAAACCTATTGGAGTTAGTTAAAACGCTATCACTTAGCAAAAAATCCACGTACTATCTCTGATAATAAATATCATAGACAATCTAGCCCCTCTCTACCTCGATATAGCAATTCAGAGGCTAGCCGGGATGCCGGGACCAGGCGAAACGTGATGAGAAGAGCTCCCCCCTTTTCAAGGGTTGCAGCGCACTGCTTGACTTTGAGTTATCCTCCTCTCGGCTTGCTGATTCTTCCATCTTGAAGTAGATTGGGTATTAAAGTGCAGTATTTTACCTGAACAAGAAGAAATAAATACAAATGATTAGCCTAGTTACTTTAATATTTATTGTCAGCGCCTATCTGTTTGGTGCACTTAATGGCGCTATTTTATTATGCCTTGCCAAAGGATGGCCAGATCCCCGCACCCAGGGCTCCAAAAATCCCGGCGCCACTAATATGCTGCGCCTGCATGATGCCCAAGCCGCCAGCACTGTGCTTATTTTTGACCTGCTAAAAGGTACAGTACCAGTGTACCTGGCTTATTTTTTGGGCTATTCGCCCCTGCTTATCGGTGTAATTGGTATCGCAGCCTGCCTCGGCCATATTTTTCCGCCCTATTTTCAATTTAAAGGCGGCAAAGCGGTCGCAACGGGTTTAGGAACGTTATTGCCTTTGGGGATGGATTTAACGGGTTTACTTGTTTTAACCTGGCTGTTTACCATTGCAGTGAGTGGTTATGCTTCTTTAGCTGCGATCGTTGCAGCCATCGCCGCACCCATTTTTGTCCAGCAGATAAACCCCGAATATACAATTTCAGTTATCATGCTGTCGGTATTAATTATTCTTCGTCATATTGGCAATATTCGCCGTATTTTAAGCGGAAAAGAGAAAAAAATAGTGAACTGGAAACAATAATCCTCAAAAGGCACTGGTAGTTACAATCAACCTCGTTATAATTAACATTTTCACAACATACATATAAGCTATAATACACAAAATCAAAAATGGAGTTTAACGTGAACCTTATTAAACGTATTACCCTGCTAATAGGCTTAACAATGAGTTTATTCAGTGCTTCAGGTTTTGCACAAGACCTTTCTGAAGCTGCAATTGCTGAACGTATTACACCTGTGGGTAACGTTTATTTGGATGGTGAAATCACCACGGCCAGCCAAGGTACAGATTCAGCTGAACCGGCAGGTCCGCGATCCGGTGAAAAAATTTATAATACTTACTGCATAGCTTGTCATGGAACAGGCGCGGCCGGCGCCCCCAAAAAAGGGAATGCGACTGCATGGCAGCCCCGTATCGCACAAGGGCCTGAAACCCTGCTTACACACGCACTAGAGGGCTTCAATGCCATGCCTGCAAGGGGAACATGTAGTGACTGTAGTGATGAGGAAATAGCTTCTACCATTGCGTTCTTAACTAAAGGCCTCTAGGCCCTCAGAATAAAATACTAATTTAACCACCTTTTGGTGGTTTTTTTATAGCTGATATTTACAATGAGATAAGAAACTTTCTTATCCCTTTATTACAACAAATTAGGAATTTAAAATGCGCTTATTACACACTATGTTACGTGTTGGAGATTTACAAAAATCGATCGACTTTTACACTAACATTCTTAAAATGAAATTACTGCGTCAAACAGAGAATGTAGAATATAAATATACGCTGGCATTTTTGGGTTATGGTAATGAATCTGATAGCACGGTATTGGAGCTTACCTACAACTGGGGGACAACGGAGTATGATTTAGGGAGTGCCTACGGACATATCGCCATTGAAACAGATGATATTTATGCAACCTGTGAGATGATCAAAGAGATGGGCGGTCAGGTTACACGTGAGGCCGGCCCTGTTAAGGGCGGCACCACCATCATCGCTTTTGTTAAAGATCCAGACGGTTATCAGATTGAATTAATCAATAAAAAAGATGCTGGAAATGGTTTAGGCTTGTAGCCAATATATTAATTTAATAAAAAGACCGGGGAGTAAGTGACTACTACCCGGCCTTTTTATTTATTTTATGGAAAATTATTTCGGTAAGAAACCGACCTTGTCATAAACCTTCGCTAAGGTTGCTGCAGCGCGCACGCGTGCCTTTTCTGCTCCAACACGTGCGATAGCCTGTAATGCAGACTCATCTGCCCGTAATGCTTTAAAGCGGGCTTGAATCGGCTCTAATAAACTCACCACTGCATCCGCAGTATCACTCTTCAGATGGCCGTACATTTTATCTTCATACTCTGGGATCAGGCTTTCAATTGACTTACCTGTGGAGCAGGCAAGCAAAGTCAGCAAGTTTGAAATACCCGGCTTGTCAACAGGATCATAATAGATGCGCGCCTGCTCATCCGAGTCCGTTGCAGCACTTTTAATTTTCTTCAAAATCTTTTTCGGTTCTTCTAATAAACCGATAAAGTTTTTAACATTATCATCGGACTTGGACATTTTCTTAGTCGGATCCTGCAGGCTCATAATGCGTGCGCCATGCTCAGGAATAGCCGGCTCGGGAACCACAAAAGTATCACCATAGGTATTATTAAAACGTATCGCAATATCCCTTGCTAATTCAAGATGTTGTTTCTGATCACTGCCCACAGGTACATGTTGAGGGCCATAGATAAGAATATCAGCGGCCATTAAGACCGGGTAACTGAATAAACCGACATTAATATTAGTCGCGTTTTTTTGCGATTTATCCTTAAACTGGGTCATCCGGTTTAATTCACCCATCTGTGTATAACAGTTTAAGATCCAGGAAAGCTCCGCATGCTCCGGCACCTGCGATTGAATAAACATAGTGCTTTTTTGCGGATCTATACCCACTGCCTGATACATCGCTAAACCATCGTAAATTGCTTTACGCAGGGCGACCGGATCTTGACGCACAGTAATAGCATGCAGATCAACCAGACAAAACAGACAATCGTGCGTTTTCTGCATCTCGACCCACTGACGCAATGCCCCCATGTAATTGCCTATGGTTAAGGCGCCAGAGGGCTGGCAGCCGCTTAAAACTATTGGTTTAGTCATTTATCTTTCCTTTGCCTACCATTAAAGTAGATCTAATAATTTGTTAAACTGAACAATTATGCAATCCGGATTTATACCATGCAGCTTAATTAAATGGTCAAAAATTTTCGCAGCCCACACAGCGCAATAATTCGGATGAAATTGTTCCGTGTTGTCCGCACCGGTTTAGCCTATTGAACATGGCAATGCGCTAACTAGCAATAATCTAACATCGTATTTACTAGAACCTGTTTATCTTTCGTGGTTAATTTTTGTTCGCGATTAAAGCATTTTAATCGCGACGCGAAGTGTGCCGTACAAAGCAAAGCAGGTAAGTTTAAACTTGTTTATTTTATCTGTTAGCAGTCGATACTGGCTAACTCACTACGCATTTTTTCAATCACTGCTTTATAGTCAGGCTGATCAAAAATTGCAGAGCCTGCCACAAACATATCGGCACCAGCCTGTGCAATTTCTTTAATATTGTCCGTTTTAACACCGCCATCAACCTGCAGACGAATATCACGACCGCTTGCTGTTATCAATTTTTTAACCTGACGTAATTTTTCAAGGGTATGCGGGATAAATGATTGCCCACCAAAACCTGGATTTACCGACATTAATAAAATAACGTCTAACTTATCCATCACATGGCTTAATACTTCTAATGAGGTCGCGGGGTTTAACACCAAACCGGCTTTACAGCCATGATCTTTAATAAGTTGTAACGAGCGATCCACATGATCCGAAGCTTCCGGATGAAAAGTAATAATCGATGCGCCTGCCTTTGCGAACTCAACAATCATAGCATCGACCGGTTTTACCATCAGATGCACATCAATTGGCGCTGTAATACCGTAATTGCGTAACGCTTTACATACCATAGGACCAATCGTTAAGGTCGGAACGTAGTGACTATCCATTACATCAAAATGTACTACATCAGCGCCAGCATCTAATACTTTTTCAACATCTGCACCTAATCGGGCAAAATCGGCGGAAAGGATTGAGGGGGCAATTAAATAATCAGTCATGGCATGTTTCCGTTTGCTAAAGTGAATGCGTATTCTACCGAAGCAAAAGCAAACAGACTATTATTTATTTTGCGGATCTTGGTGCGCAGCAGGTTGCGCAGAAAACAATGCGAATAACTCCCCTACGGGTTGACGGGTTGACGATTTACTGCTGATAGTTCTGGATACTTGTATCTTGTCACAGAGAGCATCTCGATAGAGCTCCTGAGTCAAAATGGTATCGTGGTTGCTCACTAATACACAGCACTTTGACTCGCGTGCAAGCTTGGCAAGATTAGCCTGATCATCCAAGGTAAAACCATTACTTGCATAATTTGTAAATGAGGCACTTTTACTCAGCGGCACATAGGGTGGATCGCAATATAAAACGTCATCATCACGTAAGTACTGAAATAATTTCTGATAAGGTTTACAGGTAAAAGTCGCCTTTTTGGCTTTTTCAGAAAAAATCAGTAACTCCTTTTCGGGAAAATAAGGTTTTTTGTAACGCCCGAATGGCACATTGAAACCGCCACTTTTGTTATAACGGCATAGTCCGTTATAACCATACCTATTCAGATAAAGAAACAATAGGGAGCGTTTATAAACATCTTTGCAGTCATTAAATTCGCTGCGGAGCTGATAATAAACCGTTTCATTGTTAAATTTATCCTGGAAATAGTATTTAGCATCACAAATAAACTGTTTAGGTTTTCTTTTGATGATGTTATACATCCCGATCAAATCAGGATTAATATCATTAAGCAGGTATTCATCAAAGTTACTGTTCAGGAAAACAGAGCCGGCACCGACAAAAGGTTCGATAAGACGCCTCCCCGAGGGCAAGCGCTGATTGATCTGTTCTGTTAGTGTGAATTTTCCACCCGCCCATTTCAGGAATGCTCGATTTTTTTTAGTCATTGTTTAATTGCAAATCCTGATGGATCTCTTGATAGATTATAATAGGTGCCGGCAAGTTTGATAAGGAAGCAGACAAACCTTGCCGGGCATTTTTTGCAGCGGAAAAGCTCTCATATTCGCCAAAAATAACAACAAACCAGGGCCGTTTATTTCTGCTTGTCTGGTAGATATAAACATTTTCTTCCGGCAGGTCATTTTGCCCGATAAAGGCCAACAATTTTTCCGGCGTTTCCAACTCAGATAATTTTACGGTGAATAGATGCGCAGGCTTTGCAAGCAGTATATCAACCGGGGTCAATATCAGGTCAAGGGGATTACTTTGCTGCGCAGCTTCTACTGGTAAGGAGATGCCTGCTTGTTGATTGCTTAGACTTTTCTTTTGCCCGTTAAGAGGGTCAATTGCTGATTCAGCAGCTGCAACCATTTTTATCGTTGAGATATCTGGCTGCTCACTCCTACCCTGCTCTATTTTTGCATCCAGTTGCTCAGGAGATGGCGTTTTTGCGACGTCAACAACATCAACAATATAACGCTCTTCCAAGCCAATCAGCTCCTGCTTAGAAATAACAATCCGCTTATCATTGAGATCACTGTCGCCAACGCTAAATTGTGTATCTTCTATTGTACCGACAGGATCCTCCAGCCAGTTCTCAGTTATCATTTGGGCAGGCTGTTTAGCAGCGACAATCTGCTTAGTTGCGACAGCATCGCCCTCAAAGAATAGTTTCTCTGAGGAACTGGAAAAGAAATAGATTGCGAGACTCACAACCACCATCAACATAGCAAGTAGCAGTAGAATTTGAGATAAATTCTCTTTAATCCATGAAGGCCGCATATTGTATTGTGAATTCGCGCTCATTTTCTCTGCTCATTGAATTATTCTGATAGCATCCAAATTATTATTTAAGCCGCCCGATGCTAAACCGGACCAAGATGATGGTTGCCTCTCTTTATTAGCTTATACCCAAGCTACCGCAAGATGCAAGAATCCTGGTGATGCTTTGAATTTTCATCTTGAAGTCCTTTGGCTATACAACATTCTTACTAAACTGCTGATTTAAGACTCAATGACCTGGCGAAGTACTGCTTCGCTAACATTATCAAATATGCCACTTGACCCTATGGAGGTAGGTAAAATTAAGCGCAGCTTGCCATCCAATACTTTTTTATCCAGCTGCATATGCTCTGCAAACTGTTGATACAGCATATTTTCTGGTGCAGTGATCGGTAAATCAAACTGTTTAATTAAGGAGATAATTTGTTCAGCTTGTGCTGCGCCAATAAGACCAAGGTGTACAGCCGTTTTTGCGGCAAGTACAGTTCCCACTGCGACAGCTTCACCATGCAGCCAGTTCCCATACCCCTGCTCAGCTTCTATCGCATGGCCAAACGTGTGCCCCAGATTCAACAAGGCACGAATACCGCCCTCTTTCTCATCCATTGATACAATTTCAGCTTTAATTTCGCAGCAGCGTTTTATCATATAAGTAATTGCTACTGGCTGTAATAATTTGATTTCTTTTATATTTTCCTCAAGCCAAGTAAAAAAAGCCGGATCGTAAATAATGCCGTATTTAATGACTTCCGCCATTCCCGCAGAGAATTCACGGGCAGGTAATGTTTTAAGGCAATCGATATCGATAATAACTGACTGGGGTTGATAAAAAGCACCAATCATATTCTTGCCAAGGGGATGGTTAACCGCTGTTTTTCCACCAACGGAAGAATCAACTTGTGAGAGAAGCGTGGTCGGCACCTGGACAAAGGGTACGCCGCGTTGATAACAAGCAGCGGCAAAACCGGCCATATCA
>DATCZZ010000373.1:0-8346 GCA_036525635.1 Psychromonas sp.
CTTTAATTGGAAAGCGGCCTTTCCCTGTATCCATGACGCCCGCGGCGACGAGACGGTTATTACGCGAAACCAGGTTGTAGATATCATTCATATCAAGCCGGTAACTTTCCATTAAGAGCGGATTAACCAAAATTTCCACCATATCTTCCCGGTCACCACCTATTTTCACTTCTAAAACCTCAGCAAATCCTTCAATATTATCCCGCATAGTCCGTGCAAGAGTAAGCATCGCCCGCTCCGGTGCACTGCCGGACAATAAAATAGTTAGCGCAGGGTTCTCTGTCGCTAACGTTACTTGCCGAACAACGGGCTCATCCCCCTCCTGCGGTAATTTACCCTTTGCCTGATTCACCTGTTCACGCACATCAATCAATGCATCTTTAATGTCAATACCCACATAAAACTCCAGAATAACCGAAGCATGGCCGGTACTTGCAGTTGCCTGCATCTCCTTGATTCCCTCGATGCCACGCAGCTCCTGCTCTAATGGACGTAACAGGAGACGCTCAGCATCTTCCGGAGAGATCCCTTCATGGCGCACAGAAATATATATAATTGGAATTGGCACATCCGGTTCAGCTTCTTTGGGGATATTGATATAAGCGGCAAGGCCGGCGATCAACAAAAAAGCCAAGAGCATTAACAGCGCGCGCTTGCGTGATAATGAGGCCTCAATAAGCGTTCTCATGATTATTGCTCCGCAACAATGGCTTGTACGCGGTCGCCGGGTTTCACAAACCCCTGGCCTACAGTAATAATCTCCACTTCACCGGAAAAACCCGTTAGCCAGGCGCCGTTGTTACCTGCCTCAACCAGTTCAATCGGGGTAAAGATAACAAGCCCGTCGGCAACTGATTTAACCCCTAAATTACCATTTTCATCCAATGCTAACGCTGAAGGTGAAACATAAACAGCTTGTACTGAATAAAGAGGGATAGAGAGCTGCGCACTAATCCCGGAAAATATTTTTAAATCCGGATTCGCAAATTCCGCCTCAACAGCAAAGGTACTGCTGCGCGAATCCGCTATTGCGGAGACATAAGTTAATTTTCCGGTTAACACCTCACCCGATAACAGCGTTGCACTTACCTCCTGGCCTAAACTAAGTTGATTAATGTAATGCTCGGTTGCATCCCCCCGAAAAACGATTGGATCAATGTTTTCTATGCTAAAAATGGGATCGCCAACCTGTACATAATCTCCCTGATCAGCAAACTGCTCCTGCAGAATACCGGCAAAAGGCGCGATAATATTGGTGTGCTGTAAGGTTAAGCGTAATAACTCAACTTCTGATTTGGCAACTAACAATAAACTTTTTGTTTCAGCTAAACGAACGCTAGCCTGCAACCCGCGATCATTTAACGATTTCACGGCATTATAATTTAACTGCCGCTCATCCAGCAATGCTTCAGCCTGAGTGAGTCTAAAAGGTAATTCATTTTTATCTATATTGGCTAATCTATTGCCCGTTTGTACATATTGCCCCTTGCTTGCGGAGGCCTTAATAATTTCACCCGCAACCTCTGCCCGGACTACGGCACGACTATTCGCTTCACTGCGCGCATATAAAGTTAATGACTTGGTCATCTCTTGCGGGATAAAACGGGTTATTTGCACCTTAGGGAGAGTTTCTTCAGGCGTTTTTTGTGCCGCTGCAGGTTCAGCTTCCCGACTGCCCGAAAACATCCACAAAATTAATAGGCAAATAATAAGCAGCGCAATCCAATAGGGGCGCGACGAAAAAAAACGCATAATCCGAGCAAACATAAGTGAGCCTCAATTTAGAGCACAACTTATAATTTAGTCGATAAAAAAGTACTGCGCGAGTTAAATAAAAAGAAGGGATGCATGAAGTGATATTTTCCCAGAAATGCGGGAGAAGATTTAAAGGGTTATCAGTAAACTATTTGCAGTGGCAGGGGTTACGCCTCTGCAATAGTTTGGCAAAGCGTTCTGCTTATATTGAAAAGGAAGATCCGCACCCACAGGTTGCCGTTGCATTGGGATTATTAACAAAAAATCGAGAGCCCTCCAGGCCATTAACATAATCAACTGTGCCGCCGACTAAATATTGCAAGCTCATGGAATCAATCAGTAAGGTGACACCATCATTTTCGATTAATGTATCACCCTCATTTACTTTTTCATCAAAAGTAAAACCGTACTGAAACCCTGAACAACCACCACCCGTCACGTAAACACGTAATTTTAATGCTGGATTATTCTCTTCGGCAATCAGTCCTTTGACTTTATTCGCAGCACTGTCGCTAAAATAAATTGGCATTGCCATTTCGACTTCGGATGTCATCGTAACCTCTAAAAATTTGTAAGCAGAGGAACATTATCTAGTACCTGACTAACTAGTTCAAGTATTAACTCATACAAATGGGGTTAAATTCTCTTATTAAAAATCATCTTTGCTTACGCTCTAGATGGCGCATCGCTTTGCGCGCCTGTTCCTGACGTTTTTGGCGCATGGAAATACGCATCGTCCGCTCTAATAATTGCGTATAAATTGGACGCCCGCCAAGTGTTTGCGCGACCATTGTCGCCCCTAAGCAGGTAACGATTAACGGTAAAATCATCTCGTAATTACTGGTCATTTCAATCACCAGTAGTATGCCGGTGATCGGCGCACGTACCGATGCGGCGAATAATCCGCCCATACCCGCAATAGCATATCTGCCCGGCTCGGTGACAATTTCAGGAAATAAAGCATGGCAGGCTAATCCAAATAACATGCCAAATAATGTCCCCAGGGCCAAGGTAGGTGCAAAAACACCACCGGGCGCACCGGAGCCAAAACTGACCAGAGTGGTTAAGATACGAAAAATAAAAATAACCATTAAGGCACCGGAAAGATAATGCCCTCCTGCTACCTCGGGGATTAATTCTATACCGCTATAAGCGAATGTGGGTTCTAAGACGGATAGAGCACCGAAAACAGCCCCTAAAAATAGGCCGATAGCGACAAAACGCCAGCGTTGATTTTTATGGATAAACAGATAGAGATCTTGAGCAGCAAGCAGCATCTTATTGAAAAATAGGCCAATCACACCAAAACAAAAACCTAAGATCAGATATAGCCATAATGACAGAAGATTAGGATGTGAATATTGGGTTACCGTGATCACAGCATCTTGATCCGCAATATAACGCATCACTATGGTTGCCATTACCGCACTCATAAAAACACTTTTTGTCGAGGTTAAACTGTAATTAAACTGTGAACGCATCTCTTCGATAACGAACATTATCCCGGCGAGCGGTGCATTAAATGCGGCAGCTAAACCACCGGCAGCCCCCGCCGCCAGCAGCGCCTGCGCATCAGTTTTATCTACTTTAAAGAGATCTGAAACCATCCGCCCGACATTACCACCTAACTGCACAGAGGGGCCTTCCCTGCCCAAGGCCATACCACTGCTAATGGCCAATAAACCGCCAAAAAACTTTACTGGAATGACCCTTTTCCAACGCACCGGACGCATTCCCTCCATGGCACCTTCAATCTCAGGAATACCGCTACCACCCGCTTCCGGCGCAAATCTATGGGTCAGGTAAAATGCGCAGCCGACCATCAGTGAAGAAACGGGGATGGCAATCACCCACAACGGGATATCAGAGTCACTAAAAGAGCCGATTAAATGTAGACGCTGCGCGCTGATCCAGACAATGCCATGGTCAAACAGTGCGGACATTGCTCCCGCTAAAATACCAATAATGGCCGATAGCCAGATCAGTAATGCACTGCTTTTACGGGTGAAAAAATGCGCAATAAAACGCTTTGGGAGATTAGCAATCCATGTCGGTCTTTTTTGATTCATTAAATAAAAACAACTATTTTTAAGATAAGGGGAATGAAAGTAGTGGTTCAAAAAGCATCAAGCATAAACACAAGATAAACATTATATAAAAATATGCTCGAAACTAACATGATATAACTCAAAAAAAAACCTCTCATCAAGATGATAAACAGCAAATTAATCAAAGCGTAAAATAAAAACGGCGGACAACTCCCGTATCTCTCCCCAAGCCACTTGAACCTGCATCTTCATCTGCTATACATAACCAAAGGATTTGTTATCATAGCGCTCTAATTTGATGGTATTTAACAGGACCTTTATGAGCATATCTAAGCAGCTTTTCGATCGAGCACAAGAAATTATTCCCGGCGGTGTAAACTCCCCGGTTCGCGCATTCAACGGCGTTGGTGGTGGCCCCGTTTTTATTGAAAGAGCACAGGGTGCTTACCTGTATGATGTCGATAAAAAACAGTATATCGATTACGTCGGCTCATGGGGGCCGATGATTTTAGGCCATAATCATCCCGATATTAAAGCTGCTGTTCTTGCCGCTGTAGAAAATGGGTTAAGTTTTGGCGCTCCCACTGAAATTGAAATTACCATGGCGGAAAAAGTGAAAAGTTTAGTCCCGTCAATGGAACAACTGCGTATGGTCAGCTCAGGCACAGAAGCCACAATGAGCGCCATACGTTTAGCGCGAGGTTATACCGGTCGCGACAAAATTCTAAAGTTCGAGGGTAATTATCACGGACATGCGGACTCATTATTAGTAAAAGCCGGCTCAGGGGCACTTACACTCGGGCAACCAAGCTCTCCCGGTATTCCTGCTGATTTTGCAAAGCACACCTTAACGGCAACCTACAACGATCTCGCCTCTGTGGAGCAACTCTTTGCTGAATATAAAGAGCAGATCGCCTGCATTATTGTTGAGCCCGTTGCAGGTAATATGAACTGTATTCCACCTGAACAAGGTTTTTTACAAGGATTAAGAGAGCTCTGCGATAGCCATGGCGCTTTATTAATTTTAGATGAAGTGATGACAGGCTTCCGTGTTGCCCTTGGTGGAGCACAGGCTTATTACGGAATAAAACCTGATTTAACCACCTTAGGCAAAGTGATCGGTGGTGGTATGCCCGTCGGTGCATTCGGCGGTTGTAAAAAGGTAATGCAGCATATCGCCCCCACCGGCCCAGTCTATCAAGCGGGTACGCTGTCAGGCAATCCGATTGCCATGCATGCCGGTTTGGCAGCGCTCACTGCACTGGATACACCGGAATATGCAAGGCTTGCTGCACAAACTGAAAAGTTAGCACTAGGTTTAAAAAGAGTTGCACAAGAGGAAAATGTTCCCCTAGCCGTAAATTATGTGGGCGGCATGTTTGGTTTCTTCTTTACGGAAGAGGAGAAAATCAGCAGTTATGCACAAGTTTGTGCCTGTGATGTAGAAAAATTCAAAAAATTCTTCCACTTAATGCTCGAACAGGGTATCTATCTCGCCCCATCAGCCTTTGAGGCCGGATTTTTATCTTTAGCGCATAGCGATCAAGATATTGAAAATACCTTAATCGCCGCTAAAAAAGCATTTTCCATGCTGTAAAATTGCAGGAGCTTATGCGCGAGTTCACTTAAGCTCCTGAACTAACACTCAATCACCAGAAGATGGGGGTGCAGGCAGATGACGATCTTTTTGGAAAACGCTCTTGGCCAATAAATAACATAATATTGCAACTAATATATCTTTTTTATTTCCTATTACTCAGTATGATCGTTCTATTTTCCGCGCATAACTCAATAGTTCATTTGTATTTTTTTCTTACTCTGCAGTTACGTTATAATGGGCGTTTTTGCAATCCAATAAACAGGGTCGTTTCACATGAGTGATCAAATAGATTTAAGCTTAGAAGGTATTGAAAAACTACCGCTAACTAAATTTACCGAAGATGCCTATCTCAACTATGCCATGTATGTGATCATGGACAGAGCTCTACCGCATATTAGTGATGGATTAAAACCCGTGCAAAGACGCATTATCTATGCGATGTCAGAACTGGGGTTATCAGCACTTGCCAAGTATAAAAAATCAGCGCGTACCGTTGGTGACGTACTGGGTAAATATCATCCCCATGGTGATAGTGCTTGTTATGAAGCGATGGTTTTAATGGCGCAGCCTTTCTCCTACCGTTACCCCTTAATCGATGGGCAAGGTAACTGGGGGGCACCTGATGATCCCAAGTCATTTGCTGCGATGCGTTATACTGAATCTCGTTTATCCGCATTTTCAGAACTGCTGCTCTCCGAAACAGGACAGGGTACCACGGATTGGAAACCCAATTTTGACGGCACCTTGAAAGAACCTGTGTTACTGCCGGCACGTTTACCCCATATCCTGTTAAACGGTATCAGTGGCATTGCCGTCGGTATGGCGACAGATATCCCTCCCCATAATGTCCGTGAAGTTGCTGCGGCCTGCTGTCATCTTATTGATAACCCCAAAGCAGATCTGGATCAGCTGATGGAGTTTGTACAGGGACCGGATTACCCGACTGAAGCTGAAATCATCACCCCCAGGAAAGAGATAAAAAATATTTACGAAACCGGTCGAGGTAGTTTTAAAAGTCGTGCAGTCTATACTGCAGGCAATGGTGAAATTGTCATCAGCGCACTGCCTCATCGTGTTTCCGGCGGCAAAATTCTAAAAGAAATTGCCAAACAGATGCAGGATAAAAAATTACCCATGATAGCGGATCTGCGTGATGAATCCGATCATGAAAACCCAACCCGACTGGTGATAATACCGCGCTCTAATCGTATTGATATTGAAGCATTAATGAACCACCTGTTTGCTTCAACCGATTTAGAGGTCAACCATAAAGTTAATCTGAATATGCTGGGATTAAACCAGCGTCCGCAGGTAAAAGGGTTAGTCTGCATCCTCAACGAGTGGTTAGTGTACCGGATAAATACCGTGCGCCGCCGTCTGCAGTTTCGCTTAGATAAAATTTTAGCGCGTGTGCATATTTTAGAGGGGTTACTGACCGCCTATTTAAACATTGATGAAGTCATTGAGATCATCAGAACCTATGATGACGCGAAAGCAGAGTTGATGTCCCGTTTCGGGCTGTCAGAAGTACAAGCGCATGCTATTTTAGAAATTAAACTTCGCCAGCTCGCAAAATTAGAAGAGATTCAAATCCGCGCTGAGATGGAGACGCTTAACGAAGAGCAGAAAAAATTAGAACTGCTATTAAGTTCAGAGCGACGTTTAAAGACCCTGGTGAAAAAAGAGATCCAGGCGGATGCCCAAAAATATGGTGATGGCCGCCGTTCTCCCCTTATCGAACGTCTTGAAGCAAAAGCACTCACTGAAAAAGAGTTAATCCCCAGTGAAGCGGTAACTGTTATCCTATCAAGTCAAGGTTGGGTACGCTGCGCCAAAGGCCATGATATAGATACGCAGGCATTAAATTATAAAGCCGGTGATGAATTTCTTACCAAAGCACAGGGAAGAAGCAATCAAAGTTGTATCTTTATTGATGCTGCGGGACGGGCCTATTCATTAGATACGCACTCCCTCTCCTCCGCGCGTTCCCAAGGAGAGCCGCTCACGGGCCGCTTTAATCAAAATGAAAACGTTCCTTTTGTCTGTGCATTACTCGGTGATGAGCAAGATCGTTTTATTATCAGCAGTGATCATGGCTATGGTTTTATTGCCCAATTTAGCGATATTAACAGCCGCAATAAAAATGGTAAGGCGCTGATCAATCTCACCCCGAACGCGCAATTAATGCCGCCGAAAAAACTGACGGGAAATAATGATGACTGGTGCTTAACGATCAGTAATGAAGGCCGTATGCTGCTCTTTCCGGTAAACAGTTTACCGAGCCTGAGCAAGGGTAAAGGTAACAAGATGATTAACATCATCGCCGCAAAAGCGACTAAACGTGAAGAGTTTGTTACCATGCTGGAAATTATCCCGGCAGGAAGTTCCGTCACCCTGCACGCAGGTAAACGAAAACTTACTTTGAAAGCCAGTGATTTGGCACATTATCAGGGTGAGCGGGGACGACGCGGGAGTAAACTACCGCGCGGCCTACAACGCGTTGATAAAGTAGAAGTGATTGAAGCTGAACAACTAAACTCAAGAGACTCTTAATATTATGTTATTTATTATTCGTGCAATCATACTGTTCTTCGTGGTCATTCTGATGACAGTTTATTCATTATTTTACTGTTTATTCAGCCCGCGCAATCCCAAAAATACTTACCATTTTGCCATGTTATTTAGCAAACTCTCCTGGTTATTTGGGCTAAAAGTGACCATACGTATTCCTGAAAGCGCCAAAAACAATGGCTCTGTGGTCTATCTTGCAAATCACCAAAACAGCTATGACATGGTGACTGTATCGGGCGCGGTTCAACCAGGCTCAGTGACTATCGGTAAAAGAAGTCTGGTGTGGATCCCCTTTTTTGGCATTATCTACTGGCTAACGGGTAACATTTTGATTCACAGAGAAAATCAAAACAAATCACGTAATACCATTAA
>DATCZZ010000374.1:0-3218 GCA_036525635.1 Psychromonas sp.
CACCTCTTTTACAATAATCTTTTCACTGCTCTCCGGTTGTTTATAGGCGATTGTCTGACCGTCATTCAGGGCATCCTGAAAGGCTTTTTTGGTTTTGTCACTGACATAGGCCGCACCGGTCAACTTCATCGCCAGAGGGGACTGCTTAGCAGCAGTTGTCGGACGCGGCAATGCGTTATAGGGATCAATCTCCTCAAGTTGAACACCCAGGACGGCCATTTCAACAGCGGCTAAGCGTAATTGTAAATCTGCTGATTTTTTAGGATTGGCATTAACCGCAATGGTTGTGACATCGGGCTTCTCCTGAAGAATATTATCCACTAAACGGGTTAACACATTTTTAGGGCCAAACTCGATAAAAACACGTCCGCCAGCAGCATATAAGTTTTCAATTTTTTTGCTAAAATGAACTGCTTCTAAAATATGCTTTTTAAGGCTATTTTTTATCAGATCTGCTTGATTTGCATGTGCCAGCGCAGTGCCGTTTGCAAAGACAGGTATAGTGGGTGACTTAAATTCGACACTGTCAATCACATCGGCAAATGGTTTTTGTGCATGCGCCACTAATTCAGTGTGAAAAGCAGCCGAAACGGGCAGTTGCACAACTTTATAACCTTTTGCCTGCAGCACTGCAAAGGCAACTAATACCTGACTGGTCACACCCGCAACCACCACTTGATTATTAGCATTGTAATTTGCAATTGAAACATCATCAATATTCTGGATATCAACGGCTATTTTTGCAGGCTCTCCGACAACAGCTATCATTGTGCCAGCATCAAAGTCGGCATCATCCGGCGCCGCCATTGCCTGGCCACGGCTGCGTGCAAGCAGCATGTAATCCTGATCGGACACTACCCCGGCTGCCCATAATGCGCTTAATTCGCCGAAACTGTGACCCGCAGCAAAATCAGCCTTAAAGCCAGCTTGCTGGAAGGTTTTATATAAACCCACACTGAAAGCGCCAATTGCAGGTTGCGCATATTGGGTCAAGCGTAAGCTTTGTTCTTGGGCGCGACGCTCTTCCGCATTAAACACCGGGATAGGATAAGTCACTGCCGATAGCTGCCTTAAACCATGCTCGCTGAACTCTCTGTCCATCAGCGCGTTCATTTCTAACATTGACGGGAAGTTACAGGTCAAATCCCGTCCCATATTGACATACTGAGAGCCTTGACCAGGGAATAAAGCAACAATTTTTCCGTCTGTCTCAATACCTGATTGACGGTAATAAATACCGCTCGGTTTACTCCATGCAGGTGAGCCATCCAGGGACAATTGATTGAGTATCTGCTCAATAGCCTGCACTGCCTGTGCTGCATTTTTAGCGACAAAACCACAACGCGCCAACGCCGTGTCTGGTGTTAATAACGGGTTTTCAGTCACTAGCGCGTTGAAAGCATAAGGCTGCAGATCTGCAGGCACCGCCAGTTTAGTCCGCCAGGCAGACAAACACTCTTTTAGTGCAGGCTTATCCTGCGCACTGATAATAATAGTCTGCGGCACTTCATTTAAACGGTAGCGGCCGGTTTGCTTACTTTTGTATTCCTCTAATACAATATGGAAATTTGTGCCGCCAAAACCAAATGAACTCACCCCTGCGCGACGCTTAATGCCATCGGCACGCGGCATCCAGGGACGTGTTTCATTGTTGATATAGAAAGGGGTATTTTCAATATCTAAGTTTTGATTAGGCTGCTCCACGTTAATCGTGGCGGGCAATACTTTATGGTGAAGTGCTAAGGAAATTTTAATTAACCCTGCAGTACCGGCAGCAGCTTTTGTATGACCAACCTGTGATTTTACCGAGCCTAATGCAATATGTTGTTTCTGCTCATTATTTTCACTGAACAATGTCCTCAAACCGGAAAACTCCGCGGCGTCGCCGGCCTTTGTTCCGGTACCATGCGCCTCAACTAAACCGCAGGTTAGCGGCTCAAAACCCGCATCAGCATAGGCGCGTTTTAACGCTTTTACCTGCCCAGATGGACGAGGTGCATAAATTGATTTAAAACGCCCATCGGATGAACTGCCGATCCCTTTAATAACGGAATAGATTTTATCACCATCCCGCTCGGCATCTTCTAGACGTTTCATGGCGATCATAGCAACACCTTCGCCGATCATCATGCCGTTGGAGTTTTCATCAAAGGGACGAATATTTTCACCATCGGTAAAAGCCGGGGTTTTTGAGAACGACATATACATAAAGGGTGAGTTATCACAGCATACACCACCCGAGATCATCATCTCTGAGCGATACTCAAGCAGATCTGAAACAGCCATTTTAATCGCGGCTAAAGAGCCCGCACAAGCAGCATCAACCACACAGTTTGTCCCGCCAAAATTGAAACGGTTAGCAATTCGCCCGGCAATCACATTGCCTAACATGCCCGGGAATGAATTCTCTTCCCATGGAATATAAGCTTTTTTAAATTTTTCGATGATCATATTACGATCTGCTTCGCTGATCCCCGATGCTTTTAATACTTTATCTAAAACCGGCCCCTGCAGGCGGGAAGTTAACGGACCGATCTGTTTCTGTCCCCCGCCGACCCCTAGGGTTATACCTATTTTGTCGCGATCATAACTGCTTTCATCAGAGATACCGGCATCATTGAGCACATCTCGCGCCACAACCAATGACATTAACTGGGTAATATCGGTCAGTTCTAATATATTAGGCGGAAGACCAAATTCCATCGGATCAAAATCTATCTCAGGTAAAAAACCGCCCCGTTTGCAGTAGGTTTTATCCGCCGCTTTTTTATCTGCAGAGTAATAATCATCAATCGCCCAGCGGTCTTCCGGTATATCTTTAATACCATTCACTGACTCAACAATGTTATCCCAAAATTGGGCAAGGTTTTTGCTTTCGGCGAAAACGGAAGCCATACCAACAATCGCGATAGGACATTCCTGCAGGCGGGAGTTTAATTGCTTATGCTCAGCCATATCGTGGTTGTTCTGGGTTTGCTCGGTAGACATTTTATTACTCCAGTTAGAAACCTGTTGCATTGATCATGGGCAGACATTTGCCTAATAGAAAAATGACTTAAAAATTCGTTGTAGTGACCCGCCCATATCCGATGGATACGAAACGCGGTAATGTTATTCCCTGCAGCGCACAGCATGCAGCTGCGTGTTTAATTACTGCCATCTAATAAACTTATTGCATTGATCATAGGCAGACATTTGCCTAATAGAAAAATGACTTA
>DATCZZ010000375.1:0-3826 GCA_036525635.1 Psychromonas sp.
GGTATCACCGGGGGAAGGCTTCTTGCAATGTAAAAAACTGCAAAGCAGTTTGTTGCTCTTGGCTCACTTGTAACATTTTTTTTGCCAGAAGTTCAGCTTTGATGGGGCTATATTTTTGTAAGCCGGGTATAAGGCAGATGATTGCCATGAGCCAGTTGCCAATTATCTCTGCAGGGCGTGGCTCCGGGCGTTGACCTTTTAAAATAGAGGGTTGAAAAATACTGATTTTTTCAAAGGGCAGCTGAGAAACTTGTTTTTCTAATAAACCTTTCATTTGTAAATAGGGGACTTTACTCTGTGCATCCGCACCGCTTGAGGAGATTAACAGGTAGTGTTTGACACCATTTTCAGCTGCTAATTTAGCTGCTTGATATTGGTATTCGAGGTCAACAATACGTTGCTTTTTTATCGATTTAGCCTGTTTTAAGGTGCTGCCTAAGCAGGAAAAGAGGTACTCCCCTTGGAATAAATCTTTATAGTCATCCATCCTGTCAAAATCAATAACATGATTAACCACCTTGCTATTCGCAAGGTTATCAGCGCGACGGGTCAAGGTAATAACCTCTGTAATTGTGTCGCTTGCAGCTAACTGTTGTACCAGACTGCGCCCCACCAACCCTGTTGCGCCTATGACTATTGCCACCTTGTTCATATCAGCCCCTTCATTTTTGAATATGTTCATAATGCTATTTTTGTTTTATGTATTGTTAGCTTAGCACCTTACTGCTACCTTTCCCCAAGCTTAGCTCAATGTTAACATCAGCATTCACATCTATAGCAGAGAAAACCATGAATTCAAAAGCCCAGCTATCAGCCCCCATCGCGTTGAAGAAAAAACACCTTCATGAAAAACATGGTGATTTGCGTCAAGATGATTATTTTTGGTTGCGTGATGACAACCGTCAGGATCCACTGGTACTGGATTATCTAAAACAGGAAAACGCCTTTACTGAGCAGCAGATGTCGCCCCTTGCCGCACTGCAAACAAAGTTATATGAAGAGATGGTCGCACGCCAGGAAGCGGAGCTTGAATCCGTCCCTTACTTTAAAAAGGGGTATTGGTATATTTCGCGATTTGATCAGGGTAAAGATTATGCTGTTTACAGTCGCCGAGAAGGGACAATGGAGGCCGCTGAACAGATATTGCTGGACGGTAATGAGCGTGCTCAGGGACACCGATATTATCAATTGGGCGATTTGACATTATCCAGTAATTCAATGTTAATGGCATTTTCAGAAGATGTGGTTGGCCGCCGCCAGTACACCTTGCGTTTTAAAAACTTGCAAACAGATGAACTGCTCGATGATCTGATTGAAGATGTTTCTGCCGTGGTCTGGGCGAATGATAATAAAACGGTTTTTTATGTCAAACAGCACCCGGAAACACTGCTGCCTTATCAGGTCTACCGCCATCGGCTAGGTGATGAGGTTGGAAAAGATGCCCTGATCTATGCAGAAGAGGACGATACTTTTTACGTCAATATTTATAAAACACGTTCAGATCAATATGTCGTTATTAGTATTGATAGCACCACCACTTCAGAATGTTTAGTCTTGGATGCGGATCATCCCTCGGACGTTTTTACTTGCTTTGAGCCGCGTACCCGCGACCACGAATACAGCATTGACCATTTCAATGAGCAGTTTTTTATACGCACTAACCGCAATGGCAAAAACTTTTCCCTGCAAAGCACTATTGATTTTAAAAATGGCACTTCGGCAGAGTGGAAGAGCGTGATTCCTGCGCGTGATGATATCCTGCTGGAAGATTATGAGTTAATGGCAAACCATTTGATTGTCGAAGAGCGTCAGGCGGGGTTGCCCATTTTACGTCAGATCCACTATCAAACGGGGGAGAGCAAAACCTTAACCTTCAAGGATCCCGTGTATACGGTCTTCAGCCATTACAATCCAGAGCCGGACAGATCGAAATTCCGCTATCAATATACCTCCTTTACCACCCCGGCAAGTGTTTATGAGCTAGATTTAGAAACGGGTGAAGTTGAATTAGTAAAACAGAGCCAAGTGGTGGGGGAGTTTAATAGCGACCACTATCAAAGTGAGCGGATCTGGGTGAATGCGATAGATAATGTCCAAGTTCCTGTCTCATTGGTTTACCGTAAAAATCTGTTTAATCACAACAATCCGCTACTGATTTATGGTTATGGCTCCTACGGACATAGTTTAGATATTGCTTTTAGCTCGGCAAATTTAAGCCTCTTAGATCGTGGTTTTGTTTATGCCGTTGCCCATATTCGTGGTGGGGAAGAGTTAGGCCGAGCCTGGTATGAAGAGGGGAAGTTATTAAAAAAACAAAATACTTTTAATGACTTTATTGATGTTACAAAAGCTTTAGTGGCAAAAGGTTACGGCGCAAAAGATCAAGTCTTTGCTATGGGGGGCAGTGCGGGCGGGCTGCTGATGGGAGCCGTTATTAATCAGGCGCCCGCATTATATAAGGGGGTGATCTCCGCTGTTCCTTTTGTTGATCTGGTATCAACCATGTTAGATGAGTCCATTCCCCTTACCACAGGTGAATATGATGAGTGGGGCAATCCGAATGATGAAAAATATTATCACTATATGCTTTCATATAGTCCTTACGATCAGGTTAAAGCACAGGATTATCCGAATATGCTAGTCACCACCGGCTTGCATGATTCTCAAGTGCAATATTGGGAGCCTGCTAAATGGGTGGCTAAGTTACGGAAATTAAAGACGGATCAGAATCAATTACTTTTATATACCGATATGGAAGCTGGACATGGCGGTAAATCCGGCCGTTTTAAGCATTTTGAAGATATTGCCAGAGAATTTGCTTTTATTATTTCTTTAGTGAAATAGAATGCAGTTAATGAGTGGTCAGGTTTATCTGGCCGCTTAAAGCAGTGTGGTTATCTACCCGCTAATTTATTATGACAAAACAGTACTATTGCTATTATTAATCGCAAATGAAGATAAACAGTCATACCATTCAGCTTAATTAAATGCTCAACCTTGCAGATAGTTATGCGCAATGGTCTCAGTTATCCTTCGCGTTAATTGCTCCTCCTTAAAATAATCACTCATTCAGGGGGAACAGCACTCACTTTGGAGCATTACCATGAATCAAAAAAAACTCGAGCAGGTCATCTCTTTAATTGACGCAGTAAACAGCGAAGATCCAAATAAAGAGATTGCAGAGAATAAAGAATGGCCAAAAGAAGGTCTCTACTCACAGCGCATGTCAGAGATGCTTGCGCGTTTTAAACCAGATGCAGATGAGCTTTTAAAAATAGCCGTGCATGGTCAGCATATCCAGCGATGGAAATCACCACGCAGTGATTACCCCATGGGCAAACAAGGGTATCACCAGTGGCGAACGAATCTTTATGCATTTCATGCTGAAAGCGTCGCAACTCTTATGGCCGAAGCCGGATATGATGAAAGCGCGCTTGAGCGGGTCAAAAATGCAGTGGGTAAAAAAGCCATTAAAATGAACCCTGACAGTCAGTTGGTCGAAGATGTAGCCAGTTTAGTTTTTATAGAACATTACATGTTGGATTTTGCACAAAAACACCCCGAATACTCAGAAGAGAAATGGATAGGTATTATTACCAAAACATGGAAGAAAATGTCAGCTGATGCGCATGCATTCATAGTGGCTGGCAAAATAGCGTTACCCGCCTCTTTACAGGGATTAATTCACAAGGCGATCAGTTAACATTTATCCTGACCGCGGACAGTGATGAGTTGAGTAAATGAAGGCCTTTGCCGGAAGGGCAAGGCTATCCCGATCTTCCGAAAGCACGCGGTTCAGAAAGCCTATTGCCCCTTTATTCCTGAT
>DATCZZ010000376.1:0-7778 GCA_036525635.1 Psychromonas sp.
TAGCAACGCTCAAAAACTTCAGAAAGCGCAGCAGCAAGTTAGCATCTTGATGCAGCAGGACACACAGGCACCGCTTCAAGAATTTAAGGATGAGTAATTAAGTTTATCTATCTATTTGAGCAGTTATACCCAAGCTACCTCAAGATACAAGAATCAGCATCTTGAAGTAGTTTGGGTATATGCTCCTTTAATTCTGTTTTCATCTTATTAACTTTACATTCACAGCGCTATAAAAACCTATGATGCAACTTGCAGATACACTTAATCAATACCAACGACGCGTTAACGAACAATTAAATCACTATATCAATATTGCCGAGCCCGTCTCCCCTTTACTCAATGAAGCCATGGAGTACGGGGCTTTATTGGGAGGGAAACGCGTTCGACCATTTTTAGTTTATGCTGTTGGGGAAATGCTCGGTTGTTCATTGCAATCACTAGACCCCTTAGCTGCCGCAGTGGAATGTATCCACGCATACTCATTAATTCATGATGATCTGCCTGCAATGGATGATGATGATCTTCGTCGCGGGCAAATGACCTGCCATCACAAATTTGATGAAGCTACTGCTATTCTTGCTGGTGATGCATTACAAACCTTAGCATTTGATATTATATCAAGGCCGAATAAGGCACTCACCGCACAAACGCAATTAAAAATGGTGAATTATTTAGCAAAAGCGAGTGGCGATCATGGCATGTGTGCGGGACAAGCGTTAGACTTGGCCGCAGAAAAACAATCTGTGGATTTGCCGACCTTACAAAAAATTCATCAGGCAAAAACAGGGGCACTTATAAAAGTGGCAGTGCAGTTCGCTGCACTGACAAAAACTGATTTGCCCGCAGAACACTTTAGGTTATTAACTCAGTTTGCCGATGCAATCGGTTTAGCTTTCCAGGTGCAGGATGATATTTTAGATATCATTGGTGATACGCAAACTTTGGGAAAACCTCAGGGTTCTGATATTGCGCAGGAAAAATCAACCTACCCTGCATTATTAGGCTTAGAGCAGGCGCAACAAAAAGCAAAAACGCTTTGCCAGGATGCACTATATGCTTTATCGCAATTACCTTATAATACAGAGTTGTTATCGTTATTTTCACAATACATAATCAAACGCGACCGATAAGCAATATCTAAACTCATCACATTTACTAAGCAAAATATTTAGTAAATTTTATTATTTTCTATAGACACGACTGATACTTATGCCATTGGATTTAAAAAACTACCCGTTGCTTACGAACATTAATTATCCGGAAGATCTGCGCTTATTAAAAAAACAGCAATTACCAGCGCTTTGTGATGAATTACGTTTATTTCTGCTCAATACAGTGAGTCAAACCAGCGGACATTTAGCTTCTGGTTTGGGTGTTGTCGAGTTAACAGTTGCCCTGCATTATGTTTATCACACGCCTTTTGATAATCTGATTTTTGATGTTGGCCATCAGGCCTACCCGCACAAAATTTTAACCGGCAGGCGCGATCAAATGGACAGTATTCGTACTTTCAAAGGATTGCATCCCTTTCCATGGCGTGAAGAAAGTGAGTACGATGCATTAAGTGTAGGCCATTCTTCGACTTCAATCGGTGCGGCATTAGGCATGTCAATTGCCGCAGAGAAAGAACAAAAAGGCCGTAAAGTGGTCGCTATTATTGGTGATGGCGCTATTACCGCCGGAATGGCATTTGAGGCGCTGAATCATGCCGGTGCACTGCACAATGATATGCTGGTAGTATTAAACGATAACGAAATGTCAATTTCTGAAAATGTTGGCGCGCTGAATAATCATTTAGCAAAGATATTATCCGGTGATCTTTACACCCAGCTGCGAGAAGGCAGCAAAAAAGTGCTTGCTAATATTCCGCCCATTAAAGAGTTAGCGAAAAGAACCGAAGAGCACCTTAAAGGCATGGTCTCGCCGGCAACGATATTTGAAGAGTTTGGTTTTAATTATATCGGTCCGATGGATGGCCATAATGTCATCGATTTAGTTGAAACGCTTCGTAATATGCGCTCCCATAGCGGCCCGCAGTTTTTACATGTGATGACTAAAAAGGGTAAAGGGTATAAACAAGCAGAGCTGGACCCTATTAAGTACCACGCTGTTCCCAAATTCACCCCGGATCAAGAGCTGCCAAAATCAGCCCCCAGCTCGGCAAGCTTTTCACAAATTTTTGGCGATTGGTTAAACGATATGGCCGAACAAGACGACAAACTCACGGCAATTACCCCGGCAATGCGGGAAGGCTCTGGTATGGTGAGTTTTTCAAGACGTCACCCTGATAAATATTACGATGTAGCGATTGCGGAGCAACATGCGGTTACACTTGCTGCCGGCATGGCGATTTCCGGATTGCATCCAATTGTTGCTATTTACTCAACTTTTTTACAACGCGCCTATGATCAGGTTATCCATGATATTGCCATTCAAAACCTAGGTGTGCTGTTTGCAATAGACCGAGCTGGCATTGTCGGAGCGGATGGCCCTACTCATCAGGGCGCTTTTGATTTAAGCTTTTTACGCTGTGTGCCGAATATGGTTGTAATGGCCCCCTCGGATGAGCAAGAGTGTCGAGATATGCTTTATACCGGGCATCTGCTTAATCAGCCCGCGGCGGTAAGGTATCCTCGTGGTACAGGGACGGGTATAGCGATAAACAAAAAAATGACAGCCCTGAGCATTGGCAAAGCAAATATCCGCAAAGAAGGCAAAAAGCTTGCTATTTTATGCTTTGGTACCTTATTAAATAACGCAGCATCCGTGGCACAAAAGCTCAATGCGACCCTTGTTGATATGCGTTTTGTTAAACCACTTGATAAGCAACTACTTGATAATCTCGCGAAAACACACAAACAGTTTGTCACCATTGAAGAAAACAGCATTGCCGGTGGTGCCGGCTCTGCTGTTAATGAATACTTTATGGCGGAAAAAATAAATTTACCCGTTTTGAACCTGGGTTTACCCGACCAATTTATCGAACAAGGTACGCAGGAAGAGATCTACGCTCTACTTGGACTCGACAGTGCAGGAATAGAAAAACAGATTGCTAACTATTACAATCTTGACAGCCACCCTACTTGCTGATGCAGGCATCTTCAAGTCGCTTGGCTATGAGCAGCAATGCGCAATTTATACGCATTGCTGCTCACTTTTATTCTTTTCTTTTCAACAGATCCCAGTAAGGGCTGCCATTAGCAGAAAAAATTTCATGCAAATTATACTTGTTGTCTGCTGCCCAAATATTATTCTGAAAAAACAACGGGATAATTTTATGCTCCTGCTTTGCCAACTCAAAAATTTTTTCTCGAGAATTAAGCGCGCCAGCTGCTTTAGATTCTACAAATAAATATTCTATAAAATCAGCTAAATAACTATCAGCACATATATCATGATAAATATTCTTATTATCTATCAAGGTTGATTGCCAGGGCGATAATGTAAAATCATGATTGAACTGTTGTTTTTTCCAATCGTCCAAGGTAGATACTGTCGTCATCTTTAGCCGAATACCAATAGTTAACATCATATTAATAAATGTATTGGCAACTTTTTCGGAATTTCCTCCAGCATCAATCATAACCAGTAAGCTCAAATGCTTAGGTAATTTAGATTGTCTAATATAACGCAGGGATTTATCGACTTTGTAAGAGGGTAAATAAGGTTTATCGGCAGGCGTATCAGCCTGCTCCAGACGTGTAAAAGCGCTGCTAATAATAGCGCTTCCATCAGGACTCTGTTTTAGCGTCCCAGCCTTATTAATTGCTAAGTTAATTGCTTCTCTTGCTTCCTTTTGTTTAAAAGCCACTGTTTTTCTATCATTAATAGTTAAAAACATAGCAGCGGGAGAAGCGATATGCACGGCAGATTTAGATTTTGAGAAGTGTATGCTGTTGAGCATATTCGGCGTGATGCCCGCGCTGATATCAACATCAGAAGAAAGTAAGGCAAACACGCGCGATTTTGGCGACTTAATTTTAAGAAAATTAAGGGCTAGGCTTGATTCGTTTATCCCCCAATAGTGCTGGTTCTTCACGGCTTTTAAATGCGTGTATGGATTGTATTGACCAATCAAGTAAGGTCCGGTGCCTGATAGATAAAGATTCCTGCCTGCTAACCTCTCCTCCGCCCCCTGGATAGGCTTATTTTTATTTGCGCCATAAAAACTTGCGTCAAGTACAAAAAAGTGGGTTAAATAATCTAAAACTTGTGTTTCTGCCAATTGGCTGCGAACAATAAAACTATAAGTACTTTGCGTAGTAATATTATCAATACCGGCAAAAAAAAGCTTGGCTTGTGGATCCTGTTGGATTTCAGCGAATGTCCAAATAACATCCTGGCTGGTGAGATCATTGCCCGAATGGAATTTAATATTTCTCTTTAAATAGAATCTCGTTACGCCAGGGGCAATTTTTTCCCACTTTTCCACTAAACGAGGCTCTATTTGTTGATCATCTCGCCAGCGCAATAACGGATCAAAAAAGAGGTTGGCATACTGTTCCTCAAGCCGGGGGGTCACATAGGGTGAAAATGAAACAGGGATATCAGGGACAGCAATCTGCACCACATCAACGGATAGCTCCAGTGGATCATCGGGTGCAGCAGAACAGATTATTGCAGTCGATAATAAACTCAAAAAAATAAAGCGTATAAAAAGGCAATAATGTTTGCTCATATTATCAGCCATAAAGGTAGATCAAAAATTGCAAAGCCATACCAGCAAAAAGACCTGCGACAATGTCATCGAGCATAATACCCAGCCCACCATGCACCTTTTTATCTAACCAGCAGATCGGGTAAGGTTTCACAATATCAAAAAAACGAAACAGGATAAAACCGACAAGTGCCCATTGCAGGCTGAAAGGCACCAGCAACATAGTGATCCAGTAACCGACAAATTCATCCCAGACAATGGCACCATGATCATGTGTTCCCATAGCGCGGCTGGTAACATGACAAGCCCAAATACCGAATGCAATACTGGCAAAAAGAAGAGTGATATAAAGCTGCACTGAAAGAAACGACATAAGATAATAAAAAGGCACTGCCGCTAAAGTACCGAATGTACCAGGGGCTTTTCTGGCTAAACCACTGCCAAAACCAACCGCGGCCAAATGAATTGGGTTGCTTAAATTTAACCCTTTTAAATCATCACGTTTCATAATGCTAATTTTTACCTTGCTTAAAATGATCCCAGCCGCCGGTCGAAAAGGTTACGGGTTGGTTGTTTTTATAAAACTCGATTAATTCACTTTGTTGCGAGGTCGTGCGCCCAATCACTGAGATCTCTGGCATTAAACCTGTTTGTTGTGCAATTAAATGTTTTAATTCGCGTAAATTATTTTCACTGATGGTAAATAACAATTCATAATCATCACCACCTGTTAACGCATATTGCACCGCCAAATTATCGTTAAGCGAGCCTAACACAATTTCTTGCTGAAGAATTTTTGACAGTGGTAATGCGTCTATATCAATTGTTGCTGCGCAGTGAGAGGCTTTTAAAATATGCGCCAGATCTTGCGTTAAACCATCGGAGATATCAATACAGCTTGATGCCAAACCGCGTAATAATAACCCCAGCCCGATGCGAGGTTCGGTGAGCTCTAACGCATCAACAAAGTATTGATGATTTTCTGCTGTCAGCTCATTCAATTTAATCGCCAAGCCGACCGCGCCATCTCCCAGGTGACTTGAAACACAAATTAACTCCCCCGGTTTCGCTTTATTGCGTTGTAATGCTGTCCCCCGAGGCAAAATACCTTTGACCGAAACGGTTATTGATAAAGGCCCTCTGGTTGTATCTCCACCGATTAAACTTACCTGATATTTATCTGCCAATGCAAAAAAACCACGGGCAAATTCGGCCAGCCAGTTTGGGTCATTATTAAAACAGGGACCATCAGGTAAGGTGATCGCAAGGGAGATCCATTTTGGTAAGGCCCCCATCGCCGCCAGATCACTAAGGTTAACGGCAAGGGCTTTATAACCTAAGCGATAGGGATCAACATCCTCAAAGAAATGCACACCGCATACTAAACTATCTGTAGTGACAGCAAGTTGGTAGCCCTCCGGAATATCTAAAATAGCACAATCATCGCCAATTCCGAGAGCCACACCGTTATCTGTAGCACCTGCATCACCAATATCGAAGACCACACCACTATTTGTTGTAGCACCTGCATCACCAATACCTAAGACCACACTGCTATCTATAATACCAGCATCGCCAATTCCGAGCGCCACACCACTGTTTGTAACACAGGAAAGGCGTTTAAAGTAATAATCGATTAAATCAAATTCACCGAGATTCATTTGCGTTTTAACTTCAAAGTTGTTCTACCATCGGATTTTTGTGTTTCCGTGCTGTTAACTTTTTTATTAAAAAAAATTGTTTTCGCTGGCTGATTATTCTTTTTATTTACTGCTGCTGATAGTGTTCTGACACCCTCCTGCTGAATTTTTCTGGCTGTGGCGGCCGGTGCGCTATTGATAGCCGTCTTCGAGGAATAAGATACTGCCTGGTTTATTTCAGCCATTTCCGCACTGGTTAAATTACGCCATTGGCCCGGTTTTAAATTGCCTAAATGGACATTCATAATACGCGTGCGTTTTAATTTGGTAACTTCGTAACCTAAATATTCACACATACGTCTAATCTGACGGTTTAACCCCTGCGTAAGAATGATGCTAAAGACAAAGCGACTTTCTACTTTTACTTTACAAGGTTTGGTAACGGTATCAAGGATCGGCACACCGCGCTGCATACGCTCAACAAACCGTTCACTTAAAGGCTTATCGACGGTAACCACATATTCTTTATCATGGGCATTTTCGGCCCGTAATATTTTATTTACTATATCACCATCGCTGGTTAAAAATATTAAACCTTCAGAAGGTTTATCTAATCGCCCTATCGGAAAAATACGTTTTTTATGGCCGATTGCATCGATAATATTGCCGTGTACATGCCGCTCTGTGGTACAAGTAACACCAATTGGCTTGTTGTAAGCGATATAGATCCGATCCACTTTATCCTGAGCACTTGCGTTGATACGTTTACCATCAACAAGCACCAGATCACCGGGTTGTACTTTTGTGCCTAACTCTGGAATTTCCCCATTTATTTTTACACGATTTTGCTCTATTAATTTATCAGCTTCTCGGCGTGAACAAAATCCGGAATCACTAATAAATTTATTTAGGCGTATTTCGCTACTTTTATCCACAATATAATCCTGTATTAATCTTTAAAACCTGAACGAATCAGGCATAAACAGATATTCGACACGGCTGCTGCCATCGCAGGAGCACGTTAAATTCCCTGTTTTTTGAGAGGCACATTAAACCATAGTCAACGTAAAAAAGTTACTCTGCAAGAGGAATAAAACTCATAAAAGAGATGCAGTCTACGCTACGGCATAAACCTTTCATTACTGTTTCTTACCTACTTCACTAACACTTCGCCACAGCACTATTTTGCATTCGGAGCAGGCATGATAATGTTTTATATTATCCGGGTTTTCTTTCCTGGATTGTAGTAATCGTTTATTGATTTTTGTATTCCCGCAGTAACGGCAGCACAATTGCGCCTGTTCATTAACTGATTTTTCAAGCTTCTTATATTCTGTTAGCTGTGGGAGTTTTTCCCAATCAGTTTTTTGGGGAGGTTTATTATGGATTTGGACGTAGTAGATAAGTGCAATAACTGCAAATACTATCAAGTAGGTACTCATGGTTTTTCCAGCAAAAAATTAAAATGGCTGTCAGTATAA
>DATCZZ010000377.1:0-8277 GCA_036525635.1 Psychromonas sp.
TGTAGAGCACAATGCAGGTTCAGGTATTGGTTTTAGCGACCAAGACTACATTAATGCAGGCGCTTCTATTCTGACAAATGCAGCAGAAATATTCGCCATCGCAGAGATGCTAGTCAAAGTGAAAGAACCTCAGGCAGTTGAACGGGCGAGACTGCGTGAAGGACAAATTCTATTTACTTACCTGCACCTGGCACCTGATCTTGCGCAAACAGAAGATTTAATTAAATCAAAAGCAATTTGTATTGCCTATGAAACGGTAACGGACGCTCAGGGGGGGTTGCCGCTTTTGGCACCGATGTCAGAAGTTGCCGGTCGCATGGCCATTCAAGCCGGCGCACAAGTACTGGAAAAATCCCATGCCGGTCGAGGTATGTTATTGGGCGGGGTTGCAGGTGTCGCTTCTGCTAAAGTTGTCATTATTGGCGGTGGAATGGTCGGTAAAAATGCTGCGCAGATAGCCGTTGGGATGGGCGCCGACGTCGTTGTTTTTGATCGTAATATTAACGTATTACGCCGGCTTGACGTGCAGTTTGGCAACAGAATTAAAACCGTCTATTCCACCACTGAGGCGCTTGAAAAACATCTGTTTGAAGCCGACTTGGTAATTGGTGCCGTACTGATTGCCGGTGCTGCTGCACCTAAGCTAGTCACTGCTGAACATATAAAAAAAATGAAAGCGGGCGCTGCAATTGTTGATGTTGCAATTGACCAGGGGGGTTGTATTGCCACCTCAAAACCGACAACCCATGCACAGCCAACCTTTATTGTTGATGATGTGGTGCACTACTGTGTTACCAATATGCCGGGTGCTGTTCCGCTTACATCAACATTTGCATTAAATAATGCGACACTGCCCTTTATTATAAATCTTGCAGACAAAGGTTATAAACAGGCGTTATTGAGTGATCCCCATTTTTTAAATGGCCTGAATGTTATCAACGGTCAAGTAACCTGTGCAAATGTTGCGCAAAACCTGGGATTTGAGTATGTTGATGCAAAAGTTGCATTAGCATAAACTTTGCCACGATCATAAACAGCGCAGTGATCACTTCAGCTACGCTGCTCCGGCGCTACAATACTAGGGTCCAGATCCTGTGGTTGTCGATGCGCTGCTAGAGATGATGACCATGCTTCACAGCAATTAATTTAGATGACTGGCACTTAACTGGATCATCATTGCTCCCGCCACCGGAGACAGTCTACCGAGACTGCTTTTTAGTTGTTTGACCTGCCATTGTTTTTATTTTGCGCCTCCTTAAGCGCCGATAAAACCTGATCACTGCTTAAAATAGTCGCTAAAGGTAAACCTTGAGGAGCACCAGGCCCATAAACAATATTAAAGGGTACGCCATAACGCCCAAATGACTGTAAATATGCAGTGACTGAATCTGAACGCACGGTCCAATCACCTTTCATCAACAAAATGTTTTCTGCCTGCAAGGCGCTGTTCACCGGGTCTTGTAACAACACACCAATTTTATTAGCCTTACAGGTAATACACCAATCCGCGGTCACATCAACAAAAACCGTCTTACCTGCTTCAACCTGCTGTGCGATTGATTGCGCATCTAACGGTTGCCAATGCAGATCACCAGTTAGTGGGCTTGCCCAGTTTTTGGCAGTTAAGCTCGCCACTAGAAGGCTCACTGCAGTAGTTAACAACAATGATGCCAAGACAGTCAATAATACGCGTTTTCCGTATTTTCTGACGGTTAATGTGAACAGCAATAGCAGCAGAGTTGCTGCAACCACAATGGTATTTAACATTCCAATAAAATTGCCCAGCAAACTTAACAACCATAAACAGGTAGCCAAAATCATCAAGGCAAATAATAATTTGACTGAACCCATCCACTTACCCGGTTTAGGCAGTAACAATGCGGCCGCAGGAAAGGCCGCTATTAACAACCAGGGCAGCGCCATTCCCAGACCCAGAGCGGTAAAAACAGCAAATAACACAGGTATCGATGCACTCAATGCAAAGGCAACGGCTGTTCCTAAAAATGGGGCACTGCAGGGTGTTGCCAGCAGGGTGGCAAACATTCCCTGCATATAATGACCGAGATGGGATTGATCGCCTTTAGCTGCTAACCAAGTTTGCACTGCTGAAGGAAGTTGAATTGCAAAAAGGCCTAACATATTAGCGGCGAATAAAGCGGTAATCAGCACCATCAAGGCAATAAAGTAAGGATTTTGGAATTGAATCCCCCAGCCCAAGGCTTGACCCGATAATTTCAATGCCATTAAAAAACCGGCCAATAACCAGAATGAGGTTAATATGCCGGCCGAAGAAGCTAAAAATTGCGTCCTGATTTGGCGACGCTCGATCCCCTGAGCGGATAAAATGGAACTCAATTTCATGCCTAAAACAGGCAATACACAAGGCATAACATTAAGAATCAAGCCTCCTAATAAAGCAATTAAAAACATTGGGAGCAAGCCGGCGGCAGTTTGACTGCTAATAATCTGATCTGATGTTGTGCTGATTAACTCCACGGCAAGATCCCTATCAATCACAGTGGCGTGTATGCTTTTATTTGCCAAATCGACTTCACCGGACCAACTTGAAGCCTTAATGGTCGCCGTCATGCTATTATTTAGGATCTTAATCTTCGGAGCAGAAAAAGTAATATAGGCGAGTTCAGGATCATCTGAATCGATAAATAGATCCGGTTTGGACCAGCCAAATTGATTACTGACCTGTACCACTAACTGCTGTTGTAACTGATCCCAGGAAGAAGAGACTTGCCTAATCATGGTGTTATTTTGTTGCTGTAAAAGTTGCTGTTCAGTAATTAAAAGCGGAATTGTTCCCTTTGCCTGAGCAAATTTAAAGGCAACATCGGGATCAATAATCAAGCTTTCAGGATCAAATGAGAGGTTAATTTTATAATCACTCAAAACACAAATAGTGGTGCACGAAGCAAGGGTTAATACCCCCTTTAATATGACGGGTTGATTAATATCCTGTAACGCTATTATCAGCGGAAAATTGATCTGCCCCTTATAACCAAGTGTCTCGACACCCAATACAGGGTAACGTTTCGGAGCAGGCCACAACCAGCTAACCTCTTTTATGTTGCTGGAATTTGCAATATCAAAGGTTGGGGCAACGCCACCTTCGCCCGGTGAACGCCAATAGGTTTTCCAGTCACCGGAAAGTTTGACCTGTAACAACGCATTAACGCTTTGGGCCTCCTTGTCCACCTGCCCAGTTAGAGCTGCTAATACGCTAACAGGGGGATGGTTAAAGTCGGTTAACCACCCCGTAGACGTTCGCTTAACCGGAGAAAAATCAGCGAAAGCCATACCGCTAAATAAGCAGATAAGCAGTGATAAACAGGCTAAAAATGGGCGAAATATAAATATTTGCAACTGGAGTTCTCCAAATAATAAAAATATCGGCAACCGCGAGGGATAAAGAGTATTACATTCAGCAAAAGATATCTAACATATTGAAACTAACAACAAAGCAATATGACCCATGCTGGCCGCCGGTCATTATTTTAGCACCGAATTCCCTGCACACGCATTAAAAGATAGTGTGCAGTTGCCGGCGGGAAACTTTCTGAAGATATTAAAAGCTGTCAAAATCGCAGCAACTCTTGAAACAGATACCGACTTATATCTAAATTTCATAATCTAATCTAGGTAATATGAGGCTTCAACGTCAGATAACCGCCCTCAGAAATAATATCTGTTTTTAATCACCCCCTCAGTAATGGCCCCTACAGTAAAAGCTCCCTGCAGTATGCTACTCGAGTTATACCATTCCGCTTAATTAAATGGTTAAAAATTGCGCAGGAAAAATGAATGGAATGAGACGTTTGATTGAACAATAGCTAATGAAACTAACGAGGTTATCATTGAGTTTAGCCAGCAGAATTGAGCAGATGTTATGCGCAATGGGAGCAAGCAAAGCAACTGGAAATGTTAGATCTTCATCTTCAGTCACTGTGCAGATAAATAACAGAAAGATCTCCTTAAGATCCTTGCTTATTAATGACGCTTCTATATAATCCCCCCACCCTGACTATGAGTCTGGCGTGTACATTACATTTAGCTAATTTAAGCTTCTGCTTATTTAAGTTAAAAATTATAATGTGCCGAAAGAAGCATCTCTGATTGACTTTTCGTCGATCAATACATAGAATTCGCTCTCTTTTTAATCGGCTGACTGTTTTTCTTTATTATTTATGATTTACTCCTCGAGTGATTTATCAATAATAAGCTAAAAATATTAGCTACTGTACCGAACTTAACAATAAGTGGAAAAGAGCATGAAACGTACTTTTCAACCTAGTAACATCAAGCGTAAGCGTTCACACGGTTTCCGAACTCGTATGGCGACTAAAAATGGTCGCGCAGTACTAGCTCGTCGTCGTGCTAAAGGCCGCGCAAGCTTAAGCGCATAATCTACCAGACGTGGTGAATTATTCGTTTTCTCGGGAGTTGCGTTTGTTAACTCCCGAAGATTTTCAACCTGTTTTTAAAAATGCTATCCCGGCAGTTTCCCCGTATCTAACTCTTCTTGCTAGAAAAAATACCTTAGACCACCCACGCATAGGAATGGCTATTCCTAAGAAACACATTAAACGTGCTGTAGGGCGTAATCGTATTCGTCGCATTGTTAGAGAGCAATTTCGCCAACAACAACACCAACTCCCAGCAATCGATATTGTTGTCATTGCTAAAACAGGTATTGCAGATTTATCAAATCAAGAAATCAACAAAATATTGGATAAATTATGGCGAAAATTAGTGCAGCGTTGCAATGGGTAGTCATTAAATTCATTCGGGGTTATCAATTATTTATTAGCCCAATGATTGGCCCACGTTGCCGTTTTACGCCAACGTGTTCTCAATATGCGATCGAAGCGATAATATTGCACGGAATAATAAAAGGTTGTTGGCTCGCGGCCTCGCGTATTATAAAATGCCAGCCTTTAAGTGAAGGTGGTTACGATCCTGTGCCTACTTGTTGTGCTAATAAAAATAAACCTAAATAAATAGAGAATAAGAAACGTTATGGAATCCCAACAACGCAATTTACTGTTACTTGCCCTGCTGTTTGTGAGCTTTTTGCTTTTTCAAGCATGGGTCAATGAAAAAAATCCCGAAGTAGCTCCACAAGTGCAAACGGAACAAGGAACTGGACAAGCGGATTTATCTGTTCCGGCTTCAGTTACCAGTGCAGAGCTAAGTGATGGTGTACCAGATTCATCACAACTTTCCACTAATGAAGCGCCCGTTCAACTACCTGCAAATCAATCAATTACACTGGAAAATGACCAATTACGCCTAGCAATCTCTCTGGTTGGCGGTGATATCATGTCGGCTGATTTACTGCAGCACAATGATCAGCTTAATTCTGGAAACCCTTTCCGTCTATTAGAAAGCGGTGATGGTTTTACCTATATCGCACAAAGTGGTTTGATTGGACAGGGTCCTGACGCTAATAAAAATGGCCGTCCTTTATACAGTACAACCAGTACAGAAACGGTAATAGCTGAGGGTCAGAATGCAGTATCCACAGCACTGCGTTTTGTTGATGCTGATGGTAATATTTTTACCAAAACTTTCACCCTTAAACGTGGGGAATATGTTGTCAATGTTGCTTACAAAATAGAAAACAAAACAGCCAACCCAATCAATGTTCAGATGTATGCTCAGTTAAGAGAATCATTATCTGAGTCATCTGGTAGTATGGTGATGCCTGTATATCGTGGAGGCGCTTTCTCATCAGCCGATACGCGCTACCAAAAATACAGCTTTGATGATATGAAAGATGGTGCATTGAACAAAACAACTGAAGGTGGTTGGGTTGCAATGTTGCAGCATTATTTTGTATCCGCATGGATCCCATCGCCTACTGATAATAATGTCCTTTACAGTAATATCATCCAAAACAAAGATGCTGCAATAGGGTTTAAAGCACCAGTTAAAACCGTTGCTGCACAGGGTAGTGCTGATCTTGAAGCTAAGTTATGGGTTGGTCCTAAACTGCAAGATGAGATGGCACTTGTTGCCAACCATCTTGATTTAACCGTAGATTACGGATGGTTATGGTTTATTGCACAACCAATGTTCCAACTTCTCTTATTTTTCCACGGTATTGTTGGCAACTGGGGTTTTGCGATTATCCTGATTACCTTTACGGTAAAAGGTGCGCTTTACCCGCTCACCAAGGCACAATATACCTCTATGGCTAAAATGCGCCTGTTGCAGCCTAAGATTCAAGCATTACGTGAACGTTTCGGAGAAGACCGTCAGAAAGTTTCTCAGGCAATGATGGAACTGTATAAGAAAGAGAAAGTAAATCCTCTGGGTGGTTGTTTCCCTATCCTCTTACAAATGCCTATTTTCATTGCCCTGTACTGGTCATTGATGGAATCCGTTGAATTGCGCCATGCGCCGTTTATGCTGTGGATTCAAGATCTATCAGTGCAAGACCCTTACTACATTATGCCAATCCTAATGGGTGTGAGCATGTTCTTTATCCAGAAACTGTCGCCAACAACCGTGCAAGATCCGATGCAGCAGAAAGTAATGCAGTTTATGCCCGTTATTTTCACCTTCTTCTTCCTATGGTTCCCTGCAGGTCTGGTACTTTACTGGTTAATGAGTAACATTGTTACCTTAATTCAGCAAACGCTGATTTACCGCAGCTTTGAAAAGAAAGGCCTGAGTGCAAATAAAGTCGTGGCCGAGAGTAAGAAATAATTTATTTATGCTGTAACCATTGATAAAAAGGCGACTATAATAAGTCGCCTTTTTTTATCTGATTATTTAAATTTTTTGGGGTGCTAATTATGATCGAAGCGACTGATACAATTGTTGCACAAGCAACCGCACCAGGTCGTGCAGGCGTTGGTATTATTCGGGTTTCAGGACCAGATGTAGAGGCGGTAGCAGAAGTTATTTTAGGTAAAGTCCCCAAACTGCGTTTTGCTGAATATCTCCCCTTTAAAGATCAGCATGAAGAAGTACTGGATCAAGGGATTGCACTGCTGTTTAAAGCCCCTAACTCCTTTACCGGTGAAGATGTTTTAGAGCTGCAGGGACATGGCGGCCCAATCGTCATGGATATGCTGATTAAAGCAATTTTAAGTATTAAAAACGTGCGTAGTGCCAACCCTGGCGAATTTTCAGAACGTGCATTTATGAACGATAAACTGGATTTGGCACAAGCAGAAGCAATTGCTGATTTAATTGAAGCAACTTCAGAACAAGCGGCGAAAAGTGCGCTGCATTCTCTACAAGGTGAATTTTCAGAGAAAATACATCACCTTGTCGAAAGCCTGATCTATCTGCGCATCTATGTTGAAGCCGCTATTGATTTTCCCGAAGAAGAGGTCGATTTTTTAAGTGACGGTAAGATTGCCAAGGGCTTATACCAAATAATCGACAATCTGAAGGCAGTCAAAGAACAAGCCAAACAAGGTGCAATTTTACGTGACGGGATGAAGGTTGTTATCGCAGGACGCCCCAATGCGGGTAAATCAAGTTTATTAAACAGCCTTGTTGGCAAGGAAAGTGCGATTGTCACCGATATTGCCGGGACAACACGTGATGTTATGCGTGAACATATCCACATCGATGGTATGCCGCTGCATATTATCGACACGGCAGGACTGCGTGAAGGTGCTGACGAAGTTGAAAGAATAGGGATTGAACGTGCCTGGCAGGAGATTACGACGGCGGACCGTATCCTGTTTATGCTCGATGCTACGACCACCAGCGCTGAAGATCCGCGTGAAATCTGGCCCGATTTTATTGATAAACTGCCTAAATCAATTGGGTTAACCGTAGTGCGTAATAAAGCGGATTTAACCGGAGAAGCATTAACCATTACCGAAGATCACAATCATCCTGTTTACCGCATTTCAGCCAAAACCGGCTTAGGTATAAACTTATTAAAAGAGCACCTTAAAGATATTATGGGCTACCAGGGTAATACCAGTGGCGGCTTTATGGCCAGACGCCGCCATTTAGAAGCCATTGATAATGCCCAGCGTCATTTATTGGAGGGCAAAGTCCAACTGGAGGAGTATCAGGCAGGGGAATTATTAGCCGAAGAGTTAAGGTTAACCCAGCAATACCTGAGTGAAATCACCGGAGAATTCACCTCAGATGATCTGTTAGGGCGAATTTTCTCCAGCTTCTGTATCGGTAAATAGTTAATGATCTCTATCCTGTAAATAAAAAGCCGCTACCCAGCGGTTTTTTGTCTCTCCCTCTTGCAAGTGATAACAACTATCATTATCATTTAATCCT
>DATCZZ010000378.1:0-3593 GCA_036525635.1 Psychromonas sp.
TACACGGGGATTGCGGATAGTCCGCCCGTCACCCGTAAGCAATGTAACTGCATCTCTCATTTTCCTGCTCCTTTCTTGTTGGTTAAATGGGGCATTGGGATCCGTTACCATCGCAACCAACATGGCGGGCCGTGGTACCGATATTGTACTCGGCGGTAACTTGCAGGCCCGTTTGGAGAGGTTAGGTGATGTCAGTGCGGAAAAAATAGAAGCAGAAAAAACAGCTTGGAAAGAGGAACATCAAAAAGTTTTAGAAGCCGGCGGGTTATATATTATCGGCACTGAGCGCCATGAATCTCGTCGAATCGATAACCAACTGCGCGGTCGTTCTGGGCGACAGGGCGATCCGGGAGAAAGTCGTTTCTATTTATCGATGGAAGACGCTTTGATGCGCATTTTTGCTTCAGAAAAAGTATCCAACATGATGAAAAAACTGGGTATGGAAGAGGGGGAAGCAATCGAACACCCATGGGTTACCCGTGCTATTGAGAATGCGCAGCGTAAAGTTGAAGGCCGTAACTTTGATATGCGTAAATCGCTTCTGGATTTTGATGACGTGGCCAACGAGCAGCGTAAAGTGGTTTACCAGCAGCGCAACGGCGTAATGGACAGTGATGAAATCACTGATACTATTGAGCAGATCTGGGATGACGTGTTTAACCGCTGTGTTGATGAATATGTTCCACCGCACTCGCTTACTGAGCAATGGGATTTGGAAGGCTTGGAGCGCCGTTTAAAATCAGATTTTTTAGTTGAACTGCCTGTGCAGCAATGGTTGATCGATGATGCTAATCTGCAGGAAGAGACGATCCGTGAAAAAATTGTTGAGCATGCCAAATCTTTGTACCAAGCTAAAAAAGAACAGGTTGGTCCGACAATTATCGCTAGTTTTGAAAAGTCTGTGATGCTGCAAACAATAGACTCATTATGGAAAGAGCATCTTGCTGCTATGGATCATCTGCGCCAAGGTATCCACTTACGCGGTTATGCACAAAAAGATCCTAAGCAGGAATACAAACGCGAATCTTTTGAGCTGTTCCTGCAGATGTTGGAAAACTTAAAACGTGACGTTGTTACTATTTTGTCTAAAGTACAGGTACAGTCAAAAGAAGAGGCCGAGGCAATTCAGGAGCAGCGTCGTCAGGCAGAAGCTCAAGCTAAATTTGAAATGCAGCATGCACAAGCGCATGGTGGCGAAACAGTGGCCTCTCAAGAGGCGGCAGATGACACCTTTATGCGTCAGGAGAGAAAAGTTGGGCGGAATGAGCCTTGCCCATGTGGCTCAGGCAAAAAATTCAAGCAGTGCCATGGTAGACTTGCTTAGCTCTCTGTTTAAGGGATAACGGGTAAAAGGCTCTTTTAAAAAGGGCCTTTTTTTTACAGGATAGTTATACCAAACCCGATAATTATCTATTCACTTACGCTGGTTAAAATGAATGCTAGCTTCGTTATTGATTTTGCAATTAGAAAAACTAGTTCCTACAATCAATGCCTTGCTTTCATCCATTTTCCCTACGCCTAACATAGAACATCTAATTAACGGAATTGGTATTATGAAAATTATTGAAATCAGTATTGCGATTGTAAAAAACAGAGAAAATTTATTCCTGATCTGTTTACGTCCGGATAATGTCCATCAAGGTGGAAAATGGGAATTTCCTGGTGGTAAAGTCAAGGAAAATGAAACTCCGGAACAGGCAATGTTGAGAGAATTAAAGGAGGAGGTTGCAATCACAGCCGTTGACTACAGATTATTAGAGAGGATGTTTTTTGATTATGGTGATAAACAATTAAATTTAAGTTTTTTCCTGATCAATCAGTTTACTGGTGACGCTTTTGCTAACGAGGGACAGCTTATGCGCTGGGTTAAAAAAGCTGACTTACAAAAATACACATTTCCGGATGCCAATGCGGCTGTTATTGCCAAACTGTAACTTGTGCAACCTTAGCTTTAATAAATTTCTCTAATACGTTTAAAACTGGCAAAACGCGGGATATTGCTACTCGTTTTGCCAATATATGTGTAGGTGATTGTGGCGCCAATAGGCGGTGGATTTTCACGCTCCTGATCGGAGAAGCCGGTACCAATTTTAAATTGTATTCCCGTTTCTGTTTCAACAAGTAACGCGCCGAGCCTGCCGCTGTTTCGCCCCTTTCCAGGCAGATGCTGAATAACCACCGCTTCAGCATCCTCCTTTTTTTTTAATTTCATTAAATCCTTACTGCGTTTTGCCTGGTAATAAGCATCACCTTTGTGCAACATTAAACCTTCTCCACCCTTTGCAAGTACCTCTTCCAGCAATAATTGTAACTGTTCATTGCTTTCCATTTTTTGCTGTTTAATTAACTTAAGGTGGGGGGAATCGCTCAACTTAATTAATTTTTCCAGATCCTGTAAACGAGTCGTGAAGTTTGCATAAGATCCGGGCATATCAAAAATCATGAAAGAGATTTGCTGCCACTCCTGATCCGTGGCATTTTGTTTGCGAGTGATGCTGGAGACCTGTTCGAATTGGTTACGAGCAATCCATAATTCGCCATCTAAAGGCACAACGGGGAAATCTTTAGTGAACCATTGCGGCGCATGAAAAATATTACCCTGCTTGGAGATAAGTTGCCGGCCATCCCAATAGGCACGAACGCCGTCTAGTTTTTCACTTACCCAATAGTTTTGGATATTAATATCCGCATGATAAATTGTGGCAAGTTGAATCGGGGGCGCTTGCGGATCACTGGCGTGTGATAAAGATGAAAAAAATAGGATTAAAAAGAGAAAAGTGCCGTATAACATAAAAACTCCCGAAGCGTTTTAGCCGTTTAGGGAGTGTATTCCATAAATGCCAATCAATCTATAAAACGCATTGATAAATCAACAGCCTGGACATGTTTGGTCAGTGCACCCACGGAAATATAATCTACCCCCGTTTTTGCATAAGGGAGGATCGTTTTGCTATTTACATTGCCGGAAACTTCTAAATCAGCATGATGAGCTGGGTTTTCGCGATTAATAGCGACAGCCTCCTGCATCATTGCAATAGTGAAATTATCAAGCATTATGCGCCCTGCACCGGCATTTAGTGCTTCTCTTAATTCTGCTATTGATTCAACTTCTATTTCTACCAGCACACCCGGGCGCTGGGCTTTGGCCAAGTCGATCGCAGCCTGGATACCACCACAAGCGAGAATATGATTTTCTTTAATTAAATAAGCATCATATAAGCCCATGCGATGATTAAAACCGCCACCACACAACACCGCGTATTTTGAGGCATTACGTAAACCGGGTAATGTTTTACGGGTATCCAGCAATTTACAATCTGTTTCCGCGATTAAGTCCGTGTAGCGCTTAACTTTTGTGGCGATACCTGAGAGTGTTTGTATAAAATTAAGGGCACTGCGCTCCCCTGTTAGTAAAGTGCGGGCTGGACCCTCTGCAGTGAATAATTGGTCATTAGCTTTAACAAAATCACCATCTTTAACAAACCAGGTTATTTTCACTTGATCGCCGAGTTGTCTAAAGACCTCTTCGGCCCATGCTTGTCCGCAAAAAATCGCATCTTCACGTGTTATAACGACTGCTTTAGCTTGTTTAC
>DATCZZ010000379.1:0-2579 GCA_036525635.1 Psychromonas sp.
GGAGATTATCGCTTACAAGTCCTGGGGCTACCGCAACAATTCGTCAAAAATGAGAATATGATGGCTTCATTTAAAGAGCTTTCTGAGCGTAACAACAATTTACAATGTATTGAATAAAAGATCCCGCGCGTTTTTAGGGGGGGGGGGGGGAAGTATAATGTTACGATTACAATTGCCTCATTCGACGAGAGATTTAACACACCCGAGAAGTCCGGTATCTTCAACATTTTAATAAATCATAATCTTGCTGCAGCTGCGTTAGTCGCAACTGTTTTTCTTTTAATTTTTCTTGATTCTCTTTTAGCTGCTTATTTAATTTTAAGATAGTTCTTATCAATTCAGACTTTTCTAAACCGGCAAGTTCTTTAACTTCATAGTTGTATCTGAGCTCATCTTGAACTGACTGCTGGATTTTATCACTTTTTTGTTGCGCTTTTAGTTGTTTAGCTTCTTGGCGTAAGCTCTCTGCCGATTGGTAGGTACCATAGATTAGCTCTTCAAGCGTTTTGTTGATAGCCCGATTTTTTGCGAGTTTTTTAAGTTTGCTGCCCGCTTCTATATCCAAATTGAAGGTGAATGACTTTTTGCCGTTATTACTGTCCCTTGATTTTTTACTGCGCCATGCCTTAAACATACGCGTACGCAACTCTCTACCCTCAGCTGTTTTTTCAAGCAATGCGCATAACGCATCAAATTGTAATAAATTCAGATGAGTAATATCAATACCCACTCCGTTTGTGAGCCGGTTGAGTTCAGGTGTTTTCTGAGTAAGATAATTTTTTAACCATTGAATGTTCGCTGTATTCCATAAAAATTCTTTCGGTTGATAGCCAGAGACAGCTGCCATAAAATATCCTGTTTAACAATGTTAGGCTGAGGTGAGGGCGATTATCTCTATCATATTAAATTAATCTATTGACGTAAATTAGAGGAAATTCGTAGTGTGATCCTCGTTGCCGAGAGTTGATGTGATTAAGTCTCATGACGAAGTGATAAAGTGCAGTTTTTATTTGTCCTAGGGGAAGAAATATTTTTTATCACTTTGTGATATCACTTAGTGGTGCTATTTGTGGTGTTACGCAGTGGTTTTAATTTGGGTGGTGTTTATTAACTTGCTGTTTTTTTAATGTATTTAATGTTATTTTTTAAGTGTTAGTGTTTTTTGTGATGTTAAATATAAAAGTTTGGGTTATGAGTTTTTATGTTGTTTCTGTTTCTGTTTCTGCTTCTGCACTTGCAGATGATGTAAGGTGATAAATAGTACGCTGCTGCAGCAGATATTTATATCAGATAGCACTGTGCTTAGGTGCTTTTCGGAGATTTTATGGCGGTAATATGTGTTCCCGCGCTAGAGGGCCTCAGGCAAATAGCTTTTTCTGGTTACAAATATTTTTCATACCATTTCGCTCAATGACATGGACAAAAATGGTGTAAAAAAATTAATGAGAGCAAGGCGTTTGCTTGCGCATCGCAGATTGTTGGGATTGAAAAGAACCCATTTGTCATTAATTTTAACACGCAAGATTGACCTGGTATCTGTGCGGATTGGTATTGCAGTGAGACTTAAAATCACCTTTTATTGCTGCAAAATAGCAAAAATTTATAGAGGATTTGAGCTGGGAAATGTTATTAAAAACTTAACTGCAATTTTGTGGGAAAGTTTGGGGCCTTTATTTTGTGTAAAAAAGCCCCTATTGATAGTTATTTCGTACAACTTGTAGGTTAGCCTTTACTCATAAGCTCGTATCATTTTTGTTTTAATCACCGCAATATAGGCGTGCCAGCTAGCAAAGCTAAGGATCGGCATTATCACAATAAAACCTACTGCAGAGGTTAAAAAACCAATAAAGACCAAACTAATAAGGATAGCTCCCCACACTAACATTACAGAGAAGTTATTACTTACCGCCTTAGTCGATGTAAATATAGCCGTCATAATATCAACTTTTCGCTCCATCAATATTTGCGGCGTAAATGCCGAAAGAACCAGTACGACAACTAACATGATCGCACCCAGTATCGTGCCTAAGCTTAAAAAAGCCAATAGTTCTTCAAAAGTCGGGTTAAGTGAATCAGGGTAGATGGCATAAATGAGGGTTGCAATACGCAACCATGCCGTCATTATAAGTAATAAAAGTACTGCAAATCCCCACGCGCCAACCGGGTTCCGCAGCATTGTTTTCACACTATGAGAAAAAGAAGGTTTATGTCCCTTTTCTAATTCCCAAGAGACATCATATAGCGCCGCAGCAAAGATTGGAGCAATTAGGGTAAAGGTAATGGTCATACTTATGTTGATGAGGTAGTTCTCTGTTTCGCTGTAAAGATAAATAATAGAGACCGGAATTAAGCTAAATAACAAACCATAAACAATACTGATTAACGGTGCGGCTATAAAATCTTTTACACCAAGTGCTAACCAATGGAAAGGGGCATATAGTTCAACTTTATTACTTTCTATCGTGCGTGCATATTTATGGCTGTGCTCTTTTTTTGCTGAACCTGACGGCATATTCTTCTCCTTTTAATGGGTTTGCATTCAATTGTTGCTTGTTTAGCAATATAGTTCATTTTTGAAA
>DATCZZ010000380.1:0-8090 GCA_036525635.1 Psychromonas sp.
AATTGCCCAGCAAGTGATGATAGCGATCAATGAGGCCGCGGCGGTTAATGCGCTGCCTTTATGCGCAGCAATATTGTTAGCCAGTAAAAACTTCCAGTGTGAAAAATATATTTTTTTAGCGCTGATCGGCAAGCACCAGCAACTACTGGCGTTAAAAAGTGAACATAGTTTACTCACCTATGCACAGGAGGAGAGCGAGGCAGTCTACCGGCAAGCGTTAACTATGAATAAATTCAGCGAAGAAGAGCAAGCGGTTTTTTGTTCTACGAAACAGGCGCTACAATTAAATTATTATCGCAATAATATTGTTCATCTTTTTGTTTTGCCAAGTTTGCTTTGTAATACCCTACGCTACTTACTATGGAAAAACAAAGTGTTAACAACTGACAATATAATTCATTATAGTGCGCAGCTTTACCCTTTCCTGACGGCAGAATATTTTTTAAAAAGAGAGGAAAATATAACCCGGATTTTGCAAACAGAGTTACAGCAATTACAGAAAATTGGTGTGCTTAAGTTTACACGGGGGGAGTACAGCATCGTTGATGATCTGTTATTAACTGTCTTCGCACGCCATTTACGCGAAACCTTTTTGCGTTATCAGCAATTATTGTCATTATTGCAACGCTCTGCCACCTCTTGGGCGGATGTTGATAAGAAAGCGCTCTGTGATCGCTGTAAGGCAAGGTTGCAGTCTCTCAGCATTGAACCTTTTGATGAAAAAGTGATTCTGGTATTTTTACAATCGCTACAAACTGTGTATCCTGATTTTGTACAGGAAGAGCAGGGCAAACTGTTAGAAGATCTGTTTTATCACTCTTTTTAAGTTGATTTCCATCGGCTTAACGGTGAGTTGTAGAAAAAGAAGAAATTTAAGGAAGCAATATGGTATTAGATGGAAGAGAATTAGTTGAGTTATTACGCAGTCAGGTAGAAGAGATAAGCGTGGCTCAGCTGTATGACATTTTCCGGCAGAATCCCGAGGCCATTGTGATTGATATTCGTGAGGTGGCAGAAACCAAGTCAGGATCCATCCCTAACGCAGTGCTTATTCCACGCGGTGTATTAGAGATGTGCATTAGTTCAGAAGAGAGTATTAAAGGGCGTTTTTCGACTCTTGCTATGCTGGCAGAGCAACCCGTCTATTTACTCTGCCGTTCGGGAGCGCGTTCGGTTTTAGCGGCAGTTTCTCTGCAGCAGATGGGATTTAAAAACGTCTATTCTGTGGCTGGTGGATTTGTAGCCTGGCAGGCAGCGGGTTATGAGTGCGCCAGTCAAAGATGAAGAGCGCATCTAAGCTGCTATCGCCCTTTGCCTATTATTCTCTGGAACTGTTGTGACGGAAAGCTACTTTATCCCTAAAGAAAATTTACTTTTCCAGGAGGAGATAAAAAAAAGTCGTTTTATTACTTATTTATCCCATGCCGAAGGTAAAGAGCAGGCCTTGGCTTACGTCAATAGGATTAAAGCGTTGCATCCAGAAGCCCGTCACCATTGCTGGGCTTATATTGGTGCCACTCCTGAGAACAGCGTATGTATGGGCTGCAGTGATGATGGAGAACCCAAGGGCACTGCGGGGAAACCTATCTTAGCTGCTATACAGGGCAGCAATTTGGGGGAAGTTATTGCCGTTGTGGTGCGCTATTCGGGCGGAATAAAATTAGGCACCGGTGGTCTGGTACGTGCATACTCCAATGGCGTGCAGCAATTAGTGAAAAAGATGCCGACAATTGAGAAACGGTTTTATCAGCAATATCAATTGCACTGTGATTACGCGCAGATGGCGCTGATCGAAAGTTTATTGAAAACATTGCCGGGACGTATTGTGCAGGTTGATTATTTACAGTCAGTCAAAGCGACCATAGAAGTTGATCTACAATTATGTGAGCAATTTAGTGAAAAACTCCAATCACTGACACAAGGAAAAGTTGTTGTGAAAAAAATCCCCGTTACAGTCCGTTGAAGTGAGCTAACTCAATGGCATTTCGTTCCATAATCAGAATAGTGGGTATGCTGATTGGTTTATTTAGCTTAACCATGCTGCCACCTGTATTGATCTCTTCACTGTATGAGGGGGCGGCAGGTAAAGATGGGGGCAATTTTTTAGCCGCATTCGCAGTGACAGTATTTATTGGTTTACTGCTATGGGTGCCCAACCGGCGCATAAAAAAAGAGCTGAAAGTTCGCGAAGGTTTTTTGATTGTGGTTTTATTTTGGGCGACGCTGGGCAGCGTCGGCGCGATACCTTTTATGATGAGCTCAAGCATTGAAATGGACGCCGCTTCTGCTTTTTTTGAATCTTTTTCAGGTTTAACCACCACCGGGGCAACGGTTATCGAGAACCTTGAAATTCTCCCAAAATCTATTCTGTTTTACCGGCAAATGCTGCAATGGTTTGGTGGTATGGGGATTATTGTATTAGCGGTTGCCGTGTTGCCCATCTTGGGGATTGGTGGTATGCAGCTATATCGCGCGGAAACACCCGGGCCGATAAAAGATTCAAAAATGACACCACGTATTGCGGAAACGGCAAAAGCATTATGGAATGTCTATTTATGTGTCACCGTTGCCTGTATGCTGGCATTCTGGCTTGCCGGTATGAGCTTGTTTGATGCCCTCACGCACAGTTTTTCGACTGTTTCTATCGGCGGTTTTTCAACTTATGATAAGAGTATGGGACATTTTGACAGCACACTTATCAATATGGTTACCGTGCTCTTTCTACTTATTTCAGGGATGAATTTTGCGCTGCATTTTAGTGCTTTTTCGGTCAAGAAATTCTCTTTTAACATTTACAGGCAGGATCCGGAGGTACGTGCTTTTATTCTGATTCAGGTACTGTTAACACTTATCTGTTTTGCCGGATTGATGGGGAATAATGTCTATCATTCCATTGAAGACTCATTTACCCAGGCATTATTTCAAGCCGTTTCCATTTCAACCACAGCTGGTTTTACAACAACTTCATTTTCTGATTGGCCGTTGTTTTTACCTGTTTTATTGATTATGTCGAGCTTTATTGGCGGTTGTGCGGGGTCAACGGGCGGTGGTCTGAAAGTTATCCGTTTTTTGTTACTCAACTTGCAGGGGGTACGCGAGTTAAAACGTCTGGTTCATCCGAAAGCAGTATTTAAAATTAAATTAGCGAATCATGCCCTACCGGATCGCGTTATTGATGCGGTCTGGGGATTTTTTTCAACTTATGCCCTGGTGTTTGTCATTTGCATGTTAGCGTTATTGCTAACCGGGATGGATGAGCTGAGTTCCTTCTCTGCGACAGTGGCAATGTTGAACAACTTAGGGCCCGGGCTTGGTGAAGTCGCCGTGCATTTTAACGAAGTGAGCGGGGCTTCCAAGTGGATTATGGTGATTGCTATGTTATTTGGCCGTTTAGAAATATTTACCTTATTAGTATTATTCACCCCTATTTTTTGGAAGAGTTAAAAGATGGCAATTAAGACCCTAGTATTATATTCATCCGTTGACGGACAAACGTTAAAAATCATAAAACGGATCATTAGCAACATTGAAGCGGACGTTACCCTGCTGAATATTGACGATAATCCAGAAATTGATTTCAGTGCTTACAATAAAGTATTAATCGGTGCTTCAATTCGTTACGGCAATTTCCGGAAAAACTTACTGGATTTTGTTAACCGCCATCAAAGAAAACTGGATCTGTTGCCAAATGCATTTTTTGTTGTCTGTTTAACCGCGCGTAAGCCGGAAAAAGCGAATCCTGCTAATAATGCTTATATGGCCAAGTTTGACCGCTTGTCTGCATGGCAGCCTCGTTTAAAAGGTGTCTTTGCAGGTGCCTTGCTCTATTCGCGTTATAACTGGTGGCAAACCCTGATTATTCAATTGATTATGAAAATAACCGGCGGGAGTACAGATAAAAGTAAGGATCTTGAATTAACCGACTGGTCTAAGGTTGATGCTTTCAGTAAAGATTTTTCTGCCTTATAACTTGCCCGATCTACTTATTAAGCTGATTTTTGTGTCTGCCTGAATTACAATATGCGCTTTAACTTACCCCCTCAATTCAGGCAGCAACATGATGAATCAGCAAAGCACAGGCAACGCGAAAAAGATCTTGCTTGATGTATTTGGCTATAGTGAGTTTCGCGAAGGTCAAGAACAGGTTATTAAGCAGCTTTGTGATGGTCGTGACGCTTTGGTTGTAATGCCAACCGGAGGGGGGAAAAGTCTTTGCTTTCAAATTCCTGCACTAGCTAGACCGGGTATCTGTTTTGTTATTTCTCCGTTGATCTCTTTAATGAAAGATCAAGTTGATACCCTGCGCGCCTGCGGGATTGCGGCGGCATACTTAAACTCCAGCCTCTCCTATCAACAGCAAAATCAACTTATTAATGATATGCATGGCGGCTTGTTAAAACTTGTCTATATTGCGCCTGAACGTTTGTTGCGCCCTGATTTTATCAGCCGTTTAGATAATCTGCCTATCAATCTGTTTGCTATAGATGAAGCGCACTGTATTTCTCAGTGGGGGCATGATTTTCGGCCAGAATACGCATTACTCGGACAATTAAAGCAGCGTTTCCCGGATATCCCATTAGTGGCTTTAACCGCCACAGCCGACCATGCCACACAGCAGGATATTATTGCCCGTCTGCAGTTTAATGATCCGTTAATTGCTGTGCATAGTTTTGATCGCCCCAATATCGAATATTTGTTAATTGAAAAATACCGGCCTTTAAGTCAGTTATTTAACTATTTAGATGAACATAAAAACGAAAGCGGCATTATTTATTGTACCAGTCGACGGCGCACCGAAGAATTAACAGAAAAACTGCGCGCAAAGGGGTTATCTGCCCGTTGTTATCATGCCGGTCTGATCCTGGAAGAGCGCCAGAGTGTGCAGGATCTTTTTATTAAAGATAAAGTCGATATTGTTGTCGCTACGGTTGCCTTCGGTATGGGCATTGATAAACCCAATGTGCGTTATGTTGTGCATTATGAAATACCCAAAAATATTGAATCCTATTATCAGGAGACGGGGCGTGCCGGACGGGATGGTTTACCGGCACAGGCAATGTTATTTTATGATCCGGCTGACCCTGCGCGGGTGCGTGCACTGCTTGAGCAAAATAAAAATGAAGAGCAGCTGCGTATTGAATTGCATAAATTAAATACCATGGTGGCCTTTGCAGAGGCGCAAACCTGCAGGCGTCAGGTACTGCTTAATTATTTTGGAGAATATAGCCATAAAGGCTGCGGTAACTGTGATGTCTGTTTAGACCCGCCCAAAAGTTATGATGCTACGGAAGATGCGCAAAAAATTCTGTCCTGCGTCTATCGTACAGGACAGGGTTTTGGCATGGGGCATGTGGTTGATGTTTTAAAAGGGGCGCAAACTGCTCGGGTCAAAAGTTTGGGGCATGATAAGCTCTCCACTTTTGCCATTGGCAAGGAGCAACCTGCAGAGTATTGGTTGAGTCTTTTAAGGCAGCTGATCCATTGCGGTTTATTGATGCAAAATCTAACACGAGGCTCTGCGTTACAATTAACAGAAGCCGCAAGGCCTATTTTGAAAGGGGAGCAGCCCCTTTATTTAGCCGTACCACGTTTGAAAATGGTTAAAGTGAAAGGGAAAAGAGGTGTTTTATCAAGCTCTTCCGATAATAGACTCTTCGCTAAGCTGCGCCAGTTACGTAAAAAAATTGCAGATCGTCAGGATCTGCCACCCTATGTCATTTTCAGTGATGTTTCACTTTCAGAAATGAGTGAGATCATGCCAACAACCGATGCCCAATTTTTGAATATCAGTGGCGTTGGGCAGATTAAGCTAAATAAATATGGCCCTGAGTTTTTAAAAATAATTAAACAATATGTCGACCAGCTGTAAAGGTTGAGTCTAATAGTACAGAGGTAGCCTACGCATTGTTTGCAAAATAATTTGCGGGGTATATTAACAGCTCCCCTTCATCCGTTACCATCTTTCAGATAAAACCTAGCCTGCTAAGATCTTTTTTAATCTTTCTATAATTGCTCATAATCGTGAAGGTTTTTGGCCTATTTGTGTGCTGATTTGCCTTATGAGGGAGTTCTGATATTTTTAAGGTAGGGATTATTTAAAAGGATGGATTATGCTGTTAGATCAGATAGAGATCGTCGGGTTTCGAGGTATTAACCGTTTATCGATTAATGTTAAGAAGCTGAGCGCGTTGCTTGGTGAAAACAGTTGGGGGAAATCGAGTCTTTTTGATGCGCTGTCACTTTTTTTATCCGGTACTAAAAAAGCTTATAAATTTACCGATGATGACTTCCATCTACCTCCTGATCCGGAGATCAGCAGTAATAAACGGATTCATCTTGTTTTTACCTTTAAAGAGCAGGAGCGGGATGAGTCATTGCAGCGCCAGTATAATAGCATCAGTGCAGCTTGGAATCCGGCAAAAGGCGGGATCCGCTATATCTATTATCAGATAGATGGTGGGGTAACGGAGTCCGGTAATATTATCACCCGGCGTTATTTTTTAGATAACCACGGGCAAAAAAAGTTATTTGCGAAAAGGGACTTGGCTAATTTGGTCAGCGAGTTTATCTCATTTGTTCCTGTGTTGCGTATGGGCAGCGACCTCTCTATTATGAGCGCTGAAGAAGGGGCTGACGATGCTGAAATTTGTAGTAAGAGGGCGTCCTGCGAGAACAAAATAAAGCGTATTTTTAAGCGCTTAAATAACTCGTCACAGCAATTGTCGGAGTCAGAAATGAAGATGGGTTATCAGGCGTTGGTCTACCTTTTTGATCATTATCTGTTAAAACATTATGGACGATTTGATTTTCATCGTGACGATGCTCACGAGCAGCGTCCTTTTACTTTTCAGGCGCTCACACACTTCAATGATCTCTTAAAAACCGGTCGTAAGAGTGATCGTGCTATGTTATTGCTGGTACTTGGCGAGTTTTTAGAGGTGCGTGGTGAGCACTTATTACGCCGCGGTGCGTCACCTATTTTATTGCTGGAAGAGCCTGAAAATAGCCTCCACCCGGTTAATTTGGCTATTGCCTGGAGCTTTTTTTCATTGTTACCTATGCAGAAATTGGTTAGTACTAATTCTAGTCAGCTATTGTCGTTCATGCCATTAAGCTGTATTCAGCGGTTAGTGCGAGGCCGCGATTTAACCCACAGTTATTCATTACGCCGGGAGCACTTTTCTCAGAACGATTTGCGGCGCATTGCTTTTCATGTTCGCATGACAAGACCGCAGAGTCTTTTTGGGCGTTCCTGGTTATTGGTGGAAGGTGAGACAGAAACATGGCTATTGAGCGAGTTATCGCGTTTATGCGGTTATCACCTTGTCGTGGAAGGCGTGCAGGTTATTGAGTTTGCGCAATGTGGTGTCGCCCCATTGATTAAGCTGGCACAGGATTTACATATTGAATGGCATGTTTTAACAGATGGTGATGCAGCCGGGCAAAAATATGCGGAACGGGTTACAGAGATGTTGCTTGCAAAGGACACTGCGGTTAATCGTCTTTCAGTTTTACCAGCATTGGATATTGAGCACCTGTTTTTTGAAAATGGTTTCGCCGATGTTTATCTTAAGGCTGCCAACTATGATGAAAAAGATTTGGCTCGTCTGGCAACCAATAAAATTATTGATAAAGCGGTGCACAGATATTCCAAGCCTGGATTGGGTTTGGCTATTGCCAGCGCCGTTGAAAAACGGGGGGCTGATTCAATCCCGCCCCTGCTAAAACGTCTGTTTTCTCGCCTGGTGGGGTTGGCGAGATCCCAATCCGGTTAAGATAATGGGTTGTAAGCTAGTACCTCGACACATTGATTTTGATTGCTTGAATTTTTAACTTTGCTTTGTGGTGAGGCGCGGGATTTATCCCGCTTTCATAGGCTGTAGGAGGGCTGAAAACAGGGTAAGCATAGCTTTACCCGCTCATAACACTAGGCTGCGGCCTAATTCGCCCCTTCGTTTAGAAAATTACCCCTACAGATAACCAACCAATCATTTCTTTTGTGTTTAGGGACTAGTTAGCGCGGTAGGTGAGGGTGTGTGTTTTACCTGACAGGGTTAATTCACTGCCCGCCAACTTAATCTCCGACCAGT
>DATCZZ010000381.1:0-4861 GCA_036525635.1 Psychromonas sp.
CTTCTTGCTTTTTGATAGAAAAACGAAACACTCAGTAAAATAGCCCCGATAACCATAAAGGCAATTACTTTCTGCACAATCTCGAAACTTGCCATATCAATAAAGAGCACCTTGGTACAGGCCACAACAAATAACCCCGTAGCCAGGCGGATCATATTCCCCAGTTCCTCCCGCAGACTGATAAACATCAGCCAACTGCCGTGCACCACCAGCAAAATAGCGCTGAGTGGCGCAGCAATCATATTGCTGAACTGATAGCTCCACAGCAGATAACTCAAGGCGAATAGAATATGCCAGCCCCAGTATAAAACAGGCAGTGGTAAACGTGCTTGATAGAAACGCACAGCGACTCCCCTGGCAAGCATAAATTTAGCCAGAATAATCAACACCAGCAGTTCAGATATAATATATAAGAGGCTTTGCGTATTGATAGCCAAAGGCAACTGAACATGCATGAGTAAAGGTGTAATGGCAGAAATAAAGATCAACGTGTAAAGCAGAGCAAAACTGCCACGCAGCACCTTTAGAACCGGCCTGCGAGTGATAAGCAGAACAAAATAAGCGCAAAGCGCTGCGCCAACCACTCCCCAATTTTCCAGCGCAAACTGCATTAACGTCTGCACAATAACGGCAATAACAAGCGCAAAATAGTAGGGGCTCAAGAGCCAGACAAAACGCACCATCAGCTGCGAGAGCCTGTTCATCTGAGCATAACGATAATTAACTGCCAGCATCAGCAGCGCGCCAATTAGCAACGCCAGCATCCCCTGCCATAACTCCACAAGACAACTTAAACCGGTCATTATAAAAGCAGCAAAAGTCAGCAGCTTAGCTTCAGCAATTAAGATCCGGCTTCTGAGCAACCGAGCCGAAAGCAAACTAATAAAACAACTGCCCCAAAGCGCCACACTGATATAACTTTCAAAGTCACGCAATACTTTAGGCAGGAACAGCAGCGGTAACAGCATAAAGCACAGCAGCTGCAGCCAATAAACCATCTTGATAATCTTAGAGTCAGCAAAGTAGCGGCGGTACCAGTAATAGGCCAGCAGCAAACTCAGAAACAACTCAACTCTTGCGAAACGGGCATACAAGGGTTGCTCACTGAAACTGAGACTGCCCGAAGTAAGAATAGCGTAACTTACCTGCCCAATCAGCGGCACAATCATTAACCAGGCAAGCAGTTCGGTGAATTTCAATTGATCGCGGGCAGCCAAATACAACAGTAACAGGCTAAGTAGAGGCAGTAGATGTGTGGTCTTGTCGAAGAGAATGAGGTTACTGGCAAACAATAAACTAGCGGCATAACTGACACTCAGCAACTCCTTCACGATTATCCCGACCTTGTATTCAAATGTTAGACAAGCGGATGAGTTCCCCACGGAAAGCTGTTTTGTGATCATCAGAGAGGCCATAAACAGTGCAGCATTGCTGAGCAGTAAAATGGTCAGACTAAAACCATATTGCGAAAAATCATACAGATCATAATCCAGCCAGACTATTGCATGACTCAGGCCGATAACATTCATTATTAAACCCAACGCCAGTAATATATAAGCTTCCATTCGTAGCGATTTATAGCTCTCTTTGCCCCCTAACCAGAGCAGCAGTAATCCTTCAACTAACAGCACCAATCCCAAGAGATCTTCACTGATAAGGTAGAGAGCTGCAAAACCGGCGAAACAACCAGCAAACACCAGCAGCAAACCGCGCAGAGATTTCTGAGCCCTAACTTTGAACCCAATAAGAGTGCAAATGAGACTGTTAATAAGGAAAATTTCACCGCTTACCAAGGTTGCCTGACTGATGGTAAGCAATGTAAAAGCGAGTAACGCAAAGGGCAAAACTAAGATACGGCGGGTAAATAGCCCTTCTTTATGATCAGCTTGTGGCTCTTGATTGAGCAAACGCTGATCTTTAATCAGCCAGTATATGCCGGAAAAACCATAGAGATAAAAAATAAGGTTAATTGAAAAAAGTGCGACAATCACCTGCCAATCAAGGCTGACAAAAGGATAATCCAGATCAAATACAAATAGTTCAATACAGGCGATATGTAACAAGGTCGTACTTTCCAGCAGCAAAGGCCATCTTAACAAGCGGCTTTGCAATACGGCACAGCAACCGATTAACAATAGATAAGGCAGATAAAGTAAAGGGGCATTGCTGTTTGAGAGCAGCATCAGCGGCACAGCCGAGCCTCCCGCCAAAACCACCAGAGAGGTCACTTTAGAGGCAAGTTTTATCGATATAACAAATCCGGCTGCCGTAATCAAAAGCAGTAGGGTAAAACAAACACTGTCACTCACCAGCTGAAAGTAAGGGCCGACAAAATAAGCACTTAAATAATTAAGGGTCACTCCCAGGCCGACCAACGCAAGGGTAAAATCCTCCATTTCGGGTCGTTTCCTGCGCAGAAAAAGCCCACTTATGATGATCATATTAGCCGCAGCAAAAACCAACAAGGCTTTGCCCGTTTCGCTAAGCCAGTTATTAAGAGAGTACTGAAACAGATAGGCAAATCCTAAGGTCAGGGTGATAATACCCGCCACCGTCATCAGAAAAACCGGTCCCAGCCCTTTCGCTTGATAATGTTTATAAAATGCCTTTAATTGATGACTGATACCGGCAAAGGGGCCAAGTGAGGCGCTAAAAAAATCCGCTAAATTCTCCCCCAGCAGTGCAGCAGCTTGTTTGACTTTGCTAAAACTATTTTGTGTTTGGCCGTGCTGTGATTGTTTCTTACCTGGAATTGATATTATTTTGCCCTGTAACCAGGGATCGCTGATCTGCAGATGGGAATCAGGCAGCTGGTCACTTTCAGAAAGCCTCTGCTCATTTGCAGCAGTATTAGCTGCGCCAGATTGAGAAGGAGTATTGACAGGAGAAGATAAGTCGGTTTTATCTGTCTGTTGTGATGTTTTGATTTGCCTATCAGAGCCTGTATTTAAAGAAGGTGAAAATTGTTTGTCAGCTGCTGAAGGTGAGGCAAAATCTTCGCCAAGCAGTTGACTTAATTTATTGAGTTTAATGCTGAAATCCCTGAGCCGCTGCTCCGTACTCTGCTGCTGCTTGAGCTGCTCAGACTGAAGTATTTCCAGTTCAGCGCTCAGTTTTGCCAACTCGTCCATTAACTGCATAGTCATCCTTAATCATCACCAAAGACAAAATCCATTTTTACATTTATCAGCGCCCAATGCTGCACTTAAATAACCTTAACAGCGCTGAAGAATCACCCTTGTCAGTGAATAGCTTTATTAAATCATCCGATCATTATAGAACAGCACAAGACAATGTAACTGTTTTGTCAGGCAATTCACACAACCACCGCCGGCTATTATTTAAAATGAAACTTTAAGCACCCTGCGGCGATCAGCCCTGATTTGATAACGCAGTATCACCCTACTCTCTTTTTAATAAAGAGCGCCATGTTATCAAGTGCTTTTTCTAAGTGAGCCTGGTGAGTAAATCCACTTTTAAGACGAGGTTTGAGATCATGATCAGCATCTTCAAGCCATAGCCATTGTATATTGTCAGGCAACCCGTAAGTTTGCACCTCTTCTCTTCTGCCCAGAGGATCGCGCTCACCCTGAATAATGAGGATATCTTGCTGAATTGAAGGAAAGTGTTGCGTTCTTAATGTTTCAGGCTTAGCCGCTGGATGAAAAGGGAAACCTAAGCAGACAATCCCCTTAATATTAGGATCACTATCCTGTTCTGACTGCGCAGCAAGCAGGGTTGCGATACGCCCTCCCATGGATTTACCACCAATCACCATGGCTTGATCAAGATTAGCTATCAACCGCTGAAATTGTGCAATTAACTTCGGCGCGCGCTCAGGTGGACGGCGGGTGCCATTATCAATACGTTGCTGCATGTAAGGAAAGTTAAAACGCGCAACACGAATGCCCCTTAATACTAAACCTTTGGTAATTGTTTCCATAAAATCGGAGCTGGCTGGCGCGCCGGCACCGTGGGCAAAAACAAACAAAGGGCCATCGCTTGCTCCGCTATAAATAATATTCATTGTTTTTCAGCTTTTAATTAAATGACTCACGGCCTAACAGGGTATGCGCTTTATCTGCCTTTATCAAATCCCACTCTTACAGCACAGGTAGAGCTGGATAGAGGATAGCGGCAACAAACTCCCTCAAACAATGTCTGCTGTTACAAAATCAGGCCAAATAATGCTTATTTAACTTTCTCCGTTCACTATTTTTAAATATTTTTATGTTAAAAAAATTATTAGCTACTATTCTTTGAATGAATTAGATAAAGTCTAACTGCTTGATTTTAAGCGATTAGGATATTTATAACTTCTCCCTTAATTAATAATATTTACAAAGGTGAAAACAGATGATGGATATTGAAGAAATGCTAACGTTAGTAAAGGATATTTCACTGGAATACGGGCCTAAATTAATTGCAGCTATCGCCGTTTGGGTGATTGGTGTCTGGGTAATTAATCTGTTAGTTTCCGGCTTAAATAAGGTAATGGAAAAAGGCAAAGTTGATCCCTCTTTAAAACCCTTCCTATGCAGTATGAGTACCATAATACTTAAAGTTATGTTAGGTATCACAGTACTTGGTATGCTGAGTATTGAAATGACCTCCTTTGTTGCCATTCTCGCCGCCGCCGGTTTAGCTGTCGGTATGGCGCTATCGGGCACATTACAAAACTTTGCCGGTGGTGTGATGATTTTACTCTTCAAACCCTTTAAAGTGGGTGATGTAATTGATGCACACGGTTACATAGGCAAAGTCAAAGAGATACAAATCTTCAATACCATTTTAACCTCTGCCGATAATAAAACCATCATCATACCCAATGGCGGATTATCAACAGGTGATATGGTAAATT
>DATCZZ010000382.1:0-4342 GCA_036525635.1 Psychromonas sp.
CGATAGTTTATCGGGGATGGCGAATATGCTGGTCACCCGCGTTGATAATCAAATTATCATCGAATCTGCTTATAAAGGGGTTATTTACGTCCCCTATTATGATCCAAGAGTTGTCTACGGCCACTGGCACTGGTATAGCCACCCGCCTGTATATTGGACTCCTTCTGCTCATTATGTACGCCGTCCACATGTCCACTTTTATTGGAATAGCGGCATACAGATCACATTCAACTATTACTTCAGCACGTTTAACTGGCACAGGCACCATATTATAGTCGTTAATCATCACAACTCACATGGCTATCGCCACCGGGAACGCATCGCCACTAGCTATGGTGCGCAGCGTTGGCATCATAAACCACAACATCGCTATCAGGTGACAGAGGGTAAGCCCCATCTACAACAGCGTGAAAATAGCCCTCTTCCGAGCAGCATGCAGTCTATAAAAGTGCCGCGCAGTGAGCGTCAGCAACTAAATGATAGCAAGATAAATCAACATAGTGTGCGCAACAGGAGCAGCTTAGAACTGCAAAATAAACAACTGGAGAAAGGTGATCGCTCGCCCCAGATAAAAAGTGAGCAACGCACGCACAGCGGAATTAAAATCTATCCGCAGGAAAAGCCGGCAAAAAGTCATCAGCCGGCCCAGACAAAAAGTGAGCAGCGCACGCACAGCGGAATTAAAATCTATCCGCAGGAAAAGCCGGTAAAAAGTCACCAGCCGGCCCAGACAAGAAGTGAGCAACGAACTCATGACAGAATTAAGATCTATCCACGAGAGAACAGCAGTGAAACAAGAGCGCACGGTAATACAGATACCGGGCCCAGTACCAAATAAAGGGGGCTGCAGGACAGTAAAAATTCTTTAAAAGGTATAAAGTTTTAAAATAACCCTAACTAATGGTTCTAATTGAAAAATAAATAATCTACTATTTAGCAGGTTCACAATAAATTAGTTGGATTTAATCGGTCAAAAAAATCACTCTTTACCTGATATTTTTTTCCTATAGAGTGCAAACCATTATCTAGAAAAATAAGGTTGGAATAATGAACAAAAAATCAGTTATCGCAGTAATGTTAGTAACACTTTTAACCGGCTGCGTATCTCGTCAAAATGCAACAACTGGTGAACAGGAAACGAACACCGCGACTAAAGGTGCACTTGGCGGCGCGATTGCGGGTGCAATTGCCGGGGCTGCGACAGGTAAGAAAAACGCCGCAATATTTGGCGCACTGGGAGGCGCGGCCATCGGAGGAGGCGTTGGTTATTACTTTGATCAACAGGAAGCAGCCCTTCGTGAAGAGTTATTAAATTCGGGCGTACAGGTTAAACGTGTTGGTGAAAATGAACTGCAGCTTATCATGGCGCACGGCATTGGTTTTGATACTGGAAGTTATGAATTAAGCGGCAGTATTTTTCAGACATTAAACGGAGTTGCGAAGATTCTTAATGAATACCCTAAATCTTCATTAAGAATCAGTGGCCACACGGATAGCGTTGGCAGCTCAGAATCAAACTTAACCCTGTCTGAGCGTCGTGCTGAGGCAGTAGGTGATTACCTTATTCGCCAAAACGTTAAATCTGGCCGCTTAAGTACAACAGGCTACGGCGAACGCCGTCCGATAGCAACCAACGACACAGCAGCCGGCCGAGCAGCTAACCGTCGAGTAGAGATTAATATCATCGCTAACTAAGCTAGATTTTGTCTGCGTATAATGAACACCAGAATCAGCGGGTTAAGTAACCGTAAAAAATCCGAACAGCTGTTCGGATTTTTTTATCCCTTTAATTTATTGGAGATTAAGTAGCAGACTGCTTAGTGTTTAAAAGCATCTCCTTGTACTCCTGTAATTTAGCATCCGCTTCCTCGCCAAATAAGATCAAACAAGCCTCTTTCAGTCCCGGCGCGGAGAGAATATCCTGCGCGGGCACCACCAAAGATATTTTCGAACGGCGGCGTAAAAAATCATCCAGCTTGGTGACCATCTCCCGTTGCGCAGCATGCTCTATTTCCACCCGCAGATACTCTGAGTTTTCAATTAATAGCTCGCCTTTTTCGGGATGTTCGCGGATGCTCTCGAGCATATTGATAGCATTTCGCCCGTAGCGACGCCAGAACCTTGTTGTCAATGGCTCTGAGGAAGATGCAGGGGTTAACTTATCAAATCCCATTAGCTCGGCCCGGTGCAAAAATTCCTGCCGGATTGCCTCTTCGGGTTCGCCGTACCACTTGTATTTGGGATACTTAAGTTTGATGCCAAAACCTTTCACGAGCTCAACAACTTCCTCACCAACATTAATACAATCCGTCAGTTTACCGCCGAATATGGAGATATAATGGGTCTCAGCATTGCTATCAATGGCATGTTTACGCGACAACTTCACCCAGTCGGCTTTGCCATCACCGCCTTTAACCGCAAGGGGTCTCACCCCGCAGCGCTCGGCTATCACATCCGCGACTGTTAAGGTTTTATCCAACTGCAGCAACTTATTGGCGTTATCAAGCACAAACTGCCGATCTTCGTCTGTTACATAAGCATAGGGGCTTTTTATTTGAGTATCCGTCGTACCTATGCAAGTTTTAGGCCCCATAGGGATAACAAAAAAGAGCCGACCGTCATCGGCAAAGAAAGTCAGTATTTTGTTGCTGTCAGTGATTTTGTCGACGATCAGATGGATCCCTTTTGAGAACAGATGATGATGTTCGGTAACCTCATTATTCGTTTTATTCAGAGCATCAACAAAAGGGCCGCAGGCATTTATTAACGTCCTGGAGCGGATGGTGAATTGTTCTCCGCTAATCCTATTGTGCACCCTGGTTATCCAGATCCCCTCTTTGCGAGTTGATCCCAACGACTCAACATAATTTGCTGCAATACAGCCATAACTCATACTGGAACGGATAAAATTAAAGGTAAAACGCGCATCATTATCAGGTAGATAACAGTCTGAGTACTCAAAACCACCGATAACAGAGGAGGTATTAATCACTTTTTCCATTGATTTAATTTTTGCTGTGGTTAGATAATTCGGCATTTTGGTAAAAAAACGGCCGATTACCCAATATAAAATGCTGCCGAGAAAAATAAAAAAAGGCGAAAAACGAAAATCTTTTTGAATACTGGTTAAAAAGCGAATCTCTTTAACCGATGCCGGGTAGCTGCGCATCAAGTGGTTACGACTTTTACACAACCTATTGACCAAGGAAACCTCATAACTCTCCAGGTATTTGATCCCGCCCCAGGCCAGATTAGAGGAGTTGGAGCTGGTACAGCCTGCAAAATCACCTTTATCAATCAGCGCAATTTTCACTCCCTTTGCTGCCAGGGCAGCAGCGGAAACGGCACCATTGATCCCCCCGCCAACCACCAGCACATCAAAGATTTCCTGAGGGAGTTTGTGCAGGTTAGTATTACGGAGGTTGCTCATTTTTATCCCCTGTTGGTGGTGCCCACATCCGCGCTAGGCAGGCAATTAACAAAACTGCGCGGTACAACAAAAATAAGGAGTGCACTTGTTGCATCGATTTATTTGCACAAAGCAGCATTGCTGAATAGATAAATCTAATATTAGGTTATTTGAGTTATTAAGGGATATTTTTTCGCAAAGTTGCACAGATGGCTGTTAATCGTATACTTTTTAGGGTCAATAAAACCTTATGAAACAACGGTTATTTTTAAATAATACTTTTATCTCCATCGAACAAACCACACCACAGCCTGTTTCTGCATTTTAAAAGGAAGCCCGTTCAACAAATACGCAGGGTAATTTGACCTGCTCATGATGTGTACTTTGCGCCAGTATATAACGCATCCCCCATTTGCCCATTTCTAAATGCGGCAACGCCATAGTGGAAAGTCCGGGATTTAGTGTTTCAGCAATGGGATACATATTGTCAAAGCTTCCAATATGGATATCTTTGCCAACGATTAATCCTCTCTTGGCCATATAAAAATACACCTCCATCGCCAATTGATCTTTACCGCAGACGATAGCATCGGGCGGATTGGGCAGCGCCAGCAGCTGGTCAAACATCTCTCGACTCACAGAGTGCTCTTTGCCCTCTTTCTCGATAACAGCAAAACGGATATAAATATCATCGACCTGCATCCCCGCAGCCAAATGGGCGTCAAAATAGCCGCGTTGGCGCTCGGATGCAGCAACAATTCTGCGATTAAGGTTTAACAGGGCAATTCTTTTACAGCCTCTATTAATCATGCGCGTCGTCAGATCATAGGCAGCAAGGTAGTCATCGGGCACCACACTCGCCACTTGCTGTTGAGGGCTAAAGCAGTTCACTAAAACGGTGGGCAGATTATGTAAATCTTCAGGAAGATCAAC
>DATCZZ010000383.1:0-2004 GCA_036525635.1 Psychromonas sp.
TTAAGACTGTCAATTAAGGTGGTTGGATCTGGTCGCAAGATCAAACCTATTTTAAATTTGAGGAACTTTATAACAGTATCCTCACTATTGGAGTTAAACCATGTCTATTAAATTAATCGCAACAACACGTACAGACCTAGGGAAAGGTGCGAGCCGCCGCCTACGTCATGCGGATCTAGTACCAGCAATCGTATACGGAGCTGATAAAGCACCGGTTTCTGTTACTTTTGAACATAAAGAGATCATCAAAGCAGAAAACGTTGAAGCATTTTACTCTTCAGTACTAGATTTAGAAATTGATGGTGTTGCAGAGCAAGTAGTACTTAAAGCTGTACAACGTCACGCTTTTAAACCTCGTGTTCAACATTTAGATTTACTGCGCGTTGACGCAGCTCAGAAATTACACACAACAGTTCCTCTGCACTTCATCAATGAAGAGACTGCTGAAGCTGTTAAAAATGGCGGCGTAGTTGCTCACAGCGCTAACGAAGTAGAAGTATTATGTCTACCAGCAGATCTACCTGCATTCATTGAAGTAGATATCTCAAAAATGGAAATCGGTGATACACTGCACCTTTCTGACCTAGTACTTCCTGCTGGTGTTGAATCTGTTGAACTGAACAAAGGTGAAGCACATGACCTTCCGATAGTTTCAATTGCACTTTCTAAAACAGCTCCTGCTGAAGAAGAAGCAACAGAAGCAGCCGCTGCTGAATAATCGTGTCAACGACGATTAAACTGCTTGTGGGCCTGGCTAATCCAGGCCCCGAATATGCGCAAACCAGGCACAATGCCGGACAATGGTACTTAGACCGGTTCGCCTCTCAAGAAAACATCCAACTTAAAGCCGAAGCAAAGTTTTACGGTCTAACCGGAAGAATAGAATTTGCCGGTAATGACCTGCGTCTTCTTGTCCCGACTACCTTTATGAACCTTAGCGGAAAATCCGTTGCTGCTATGGCGAATTTTTATCGTATTAAACCGGAAGAGATCCTCGTCGCACACGATGATCTGGATTTGCCTCCTGGTACAGCGAAGTTTAAATTAGGTGGTGGTCATGGTGGCCATAATGGTTTAAAAGATATCATTAGCAAGCTGGGTAATAATAAAAACTTTTACCGTCTGCGTATTGGCATCGGTCACCCAGGCGACAGAAACAGAGTCAGTAGTTATGTTCTTGGTAAAGCACCCATTAGTGAACAAAACTTGATTGACCAAAGCATTGATGAAGCGGCGCGTTGTACCCACATTTTGGGGCAGGACGGCTTAGCTAAAGCGATGAATCGCCTACATAGTTTTAAAGCGGAAAAATAGCTTAAACTAGCACTTAAATTAATATGCAATTGTTCAGGAAGTTGCTATTCCATTTTATTTTTGAATCGAAAATGGCGCTTTAACCAAGTAAAGAATGCAATACCATTAAACTGAACAGTAACGCAATAACTAAAAAAATAGGATACATCTCATGGGTTTCAAATGTGGCATCGTCGGTTTACCCAATGTTGGTAAATCAACATTATTTAACGCCTTAACTAAAGCGGGCATTGAAGCTGCTAATTTTCCATTTTGTACGATTGAACCTAATACAGGTATCGTACCTGTTCCTGATCCTCGTCTTGATCAACTTGCTGAAATTGTAAAACCTCAACGCATCCTGCCGACAACAATGGAATTTGTCGACATTGCTGGTTTAGTTGAAGGCGCCTCAAAAGGTGAAGGCCTGGGTAATAAGTTCCTGGCGAATATTCGTGAAACCGATGCAATTGGCCACGTAGTTCGCTGTTTCCAGGATGACAATGTTGTTCACGTAGCAGGTAAAATCAATCCTAAAGATGATATCGAGATCATCAACACCGAACTCGCACTTGCTGACCTGGAAAGCTGTGATCGTAGCATCGTACGTATCGCCAAAAAAGCTAAGGGTGGCGATAAAGACGCAAAATTTGAACTGACGGTTTTGGAAAAAATCAAAGCTCACCTTGAAGCCGACGGCATGGTACGTGG
>DATCZZ010000384.1:0-2182 GCA_036525635.1 Psychromonas sp.
CCTTGGAAAGCTGTAGGGTGTTTTTTCAGGCACGGTTAACGGCACAGGGGCGATTTCAAGCGGCTCCTTTGTGACTAGCTGTTCTGTTATTGTGTTAGCCGGGCTGTGAAAACGGGATAATGAGGAGTAACTGCTGATCCACCAGTTTCTTTCAATCTCTTTGTCAAGGGTCAAGGGTGCTTCTAAGCGGTGCTCTTCTCGCTTTGCCAGATAAGGCGTTTCATCCAAAGCGGGACGCGGACGAATGGTTATATTTTTACTTTTCTTTGCCATCTTTTGCAGATGTTTGCCTAATTGCTCTGTATCACCGGCTAATAGATCTTTGCCCCCCTGCAGACAGATATAACCTAAGGCGCTTTTACAAAGCGGACTGTTTTTCTCACGCCCTTTTCTGTAGTTGGCTATCCCCAGATAACAGCGATAGACGCTGCGCGTCAAGCCTACATATAATAAACGCAAATCCTCGGCTAACTGCTCTTTTTCCGTCAACGCAAAGTGACTGCTGCTATTTTGCAGATCCAAAATAAGCCCATATTTTTTGCCCGGATCATGGTACAAACACGCTTGCGGCTTTTGATATAAAGCGCTGAAAGGCATAAACACAATATCGTATTCCAGGCCTTTTGATTTATGCAGGGTGCTTACCTGGATCAGATCTCTTTCACTTTCCAAGCGCTGTTTCTGTTCACTTTCTTCACTGTTATTTTGTTTTATCTGTTCACTAAACCAGCGCAGCAGGGCAAACTCACCATCGTGATCAACACTGTTTTTCTGCAGTAACTCCGCAAGATGTAACACATCCGTGAGTAAACGTTCACCCCGGCTATTTTTAAGTAGATGTGTCGTTATTCCCTGCTGGTGAAACAGTTTGTGTAACATCGCCAAAATACCGGCATTGCACCAAAGCTTCTGATATTCAATAAATTGTCCAATTTTCTCCTCCCATAGGCGTGTATCCAATAATACCTGATGCACTTGATAGGGTGTCTGGCAGAACAGTTTACAGGCAATGGCAGCGCGTAATAAACGTTCATTTTCAGGCTGCAGGCAAGCCTGCAAAATACGCAATAAATCCTGCGCATATGATGTTGCATAAACACTTTCTTTGAGCGATAAATAAACACTGTTAATATTTTCATTAAATAACGCTTTGCGGAACAGTTGCGCTTCTTTTCCAGTACGCACTAATACCGCAATATGATTTGCCCGGATCGGCACTTTTTTCCCGTTTTCATCCTCCAGATAGGCTTTACCCTGCTGCGCTAATAGCAGTATTTTTTTAATTTCATTGACACAGGCATGGGTTATCGAATCTTTAAAACCCTGGATATTTTCTCCGCCGACGGGATGGATAAACTGCAATGCGCTTTGTGCCACATCCTCGCTATTGAGCACCACTAATTTTTTGCGCTGGATCTCCGGTGCCTTGACCGCAATAAATGGAATATCATCATTATAAATAAAAGGCGCAGGACAAAACTCAAAAAAGGTATTGCAGGCATCGATCATCTCGGGAGTAGAGCGATAGTTATGATCTAAGCTGTAATGCGCACTGACACTCTGGCGAGCTTTCATGTAGGTGAAAATATCGGCCCCGCGAAAGCTGTAAATAGCTTGCTTGGGATCACCAATCATAAATAAACCGCAACTTTTATCCGTCTCTGACGGCAGTTGTGAATGCTCCTCTGCAGTTGCTTGGTAAATGCTTTGGAAAATACGGTATTGCACCGGGTCGGTATCCTGAAATTCATCAATCAAAGCAACCGGATAGCTATGCCTGATATGCACGGCTAAACTATTATCCCTGGCGTTTTGCAATGCGCCGTCCAACCCTGTCAGCAGATCATCAAAACCGAGCAACATCTGCCGGTTTTTATTTTTTTGCAGGTGTTGGCGGATCCAGAAAGCAGCTTTCTGCAAAATAGTATTTTCCAGGGAGAGATCCAGCGCTAACAGATGATCGATTTCGTTAAATACCGGATGTTTAGGTGCCTCCCCTTTAGGGGTTTTCTCAATTAATGTTTTCTGCGAAAATTTAACCAGATTTTTAGGCAAACTTAAACTGTGACTCGATTGATACGCCCACTGCGAAACCTCTTCTAACCAGTTGGGCAGATATTTCTTACTGTAACTGCGTTTAGAAACGTCGGAATAAGTAATAATATCGGCATAGTCGGCAAGG
>DATCZZ010000385.1:0-2514 GCA_036525635.1 Psychromonas sp.
TCAACAGCTTCAACAAGCCGTTGAAACAGGTAAATGGTTAGATGGAAATAATTTAACGGAAGAGCAAAAAGCGCATTCACTGCAGTTGCTGATGATCTACCAAAGCCAATTCAACGATCAACCTGAGCACTTTTCAATCGCCAAAGGTGGTGCAATTCATATGGAAAGTAAGCAAATATTAAAATCTCAGTTTTCTGATTCTGCGCTATCCGATGTGCATAAAATAAATTTGTAATTAATTCCATTCGGTCCTAACTATCTGATCAACCATACGGGTTAAAATGCATGAACCTCGTTGTTTTCATTCATTTTTCCTCTGTTACTGCTAACAGCGCCTGCCAATGGAAAACCTCAGGATTTCCCGCAGAGCAAAAAACTGCTACGGGTGTTATTGAAAAATTCATAATGCCAGTATATCCAGACTCGTACAAAGGCTGGCAGCAAGCTGCCGATTTTCAATTAAGCGGTTTTTCTAAAATAGAATATGTGCCAATAGAGCCTCGAGGAAAAGAGATACCTGCGTTATACCAATCTAGATAAATATCTGCTCAATATTGCTGGTTAATATCAAAAATAACTGTGTTGTTTTCAATCTTGATAAATGCTCTAGTACCTCAGCTCATAAGTTCGTGCCGAAATGGCGATTTTTTATTCAGGCCGCCAATGCCTTACCTTTATAAGTCCATTTAAATGGCTTTGCCAACCGCTCATTGAAGTAATTGATAAATCTAGTCATTTTTTCTTGCAAGTCATCCAAACTGCAAAAGTCTCCTCGATTAAGCAACTTTCTTGATAAGATCCCAAACCAAATTTCCACCTGATTCAGCCATGAACAGTGCTTTGGAGTGTAAACAAAACGGATGCGATGGGATGCGTCGTTTAAAAAACGTTGTCTGGAGTTCATATTCTTGAGAATACCCGACTTTCCTTTTACACCTAAATCTTCATCGATGTCACAGCTATCAGCAACAAAGCGAACCAGAGCTTCCGATTTATGGACGTTGAGCTGATCTACAACAATTACCCAAGTACTTTTAGGTGATGTTGCTACCGTTTGTTTTATATGTTCATAAAAATCGATCTCACCGCGCGTTTCGGCGATCCGATGATGTATGATCCGGCCACTGACAACATCGAAACTGGGCGTCAGACAAAGGGTGCCGTGACGTTTATATTCAAACTCTCGCTTTTCAATAGTGCCTTGTTTCATCGGTTTATTAGGTGATCTGCGCTCCAATGCCTGAATACCTGTTTTCTCATCGACTGACACGGTAATAACGTCTTCCTTGGTCAGAGCTGGGGCCTGATGATAAGTATCACAGACTTTATTAACCTCTTTCTTAAATGTTTCATTATCTTCAATTTTGGGGTTGAGCCAGTAAGTTGAGCGGTGTGGCCTGATATCAACTTGCCTTAGAAAACGCCCAACTGTACTTTTAGATATTCTGCTTGCGATCCCTTGTCTGTCAGCTTCATCAGCCAGTTCAGTATGCGTCCAATGAGTGATTTCTCGTCCGACTTCAGATGGTTGTTTCAATGCCAACGCCATCAGATTACATAACTGCTCTTCAGTATAAATCAGTGGAGCGCCACTTCGTGGCGCGTCTGAAAAAGCTTCACATATGAGCTGGCGCTTATTATCACGATCAGTTGAATTCACTGGCCATGAAGAAAAGAATATCTGGGCACGATCCCTCCACTTGGCAACAAAATTACGACTGGTTCCCAGTTCAATGGCAACTTTTTCCATATTAAATGTTTTGTTAATCAATAAGATGGCCTTCAATCGTGTTAAAACACAAGCAGGTGTGGTGTAGCAGCGTAGCACTGATAAAATAATGCTGGTGATATCACTGGCGTGTTGCCTTGGAAATAAGGTATTCATAGAACAATCAAATATAGTACTTTAACTATATTTTAAGTCATTTAGCAGCTTTAGGGAATTCCATGGGTTACAAAGTAAAGATACAAAAAGTACAACGACCGACCAATAAATCCTTTTACATCAATATGCCAACAGCAATTGCTGAAGCCTTAAAGATGGAAAAAGGAGAAGAGTTTGAGTGGAGCATAGAGGATAAAAATACGCTGGTTTTGAAGAGGGTGAAACCATTAGAAATCAATGCCCGTACAAATATTGATCAAATCTGCACGGACTTATGATCTTGGGTACTAGCTCAATATTAAAGACCGAATATTTTGGATGCACATATTTTTTTTTAATCTGTAGAACATTATTTATGACAAAAAAGCTTCTCAATGAGAAGCTTTATTGTCTTTGCCATGCACTTAAAGTAAATTGTAGATTTAAACTTGAGCAATCTTACAGGTATTGGTTGAGCCTGCGTAGTGATCTTCACCGTGGGTAATCAACACAAGATCGCCATCTTGCAGATAACCGCCATCCTTCAATGTTTCAATTGCATTACGTGTAAATACGGTATTATTCGTGGTGGTTGAATTAAATTTAACCGGTGTTACACCGCGGTATAATGCACAGTAATTTAATGTTTG
>DATCZZ010000386.1:0-2154 GCA_036525635.1 Psychromonas sp.
AGCGCACACACAGGGCGATAATTGTTGACGAATCATGGAAAAGCGGCGGTATGTCAGCAGAAATAAGTGCCACACTGGCAGAACATGGCCTGTGGTATTTAGATGCGCCAGTTCAGCGTATCTGTGGCGCTGAAGTGCCGATACCTTATGCGTATCATTTAGAACAAGCGAGCTTGCCGCAAGTAGCACAAATTGTCACAGTCGCGAAGCAGATGATGGCATCGTCCGAGTCAGGTATAAGGGAGTAGTTATGAGCAATAATGAACATGACTTAACTATGCCCTCTTTTGGCTCCGATATGCGCAAAGGAACTTTGACCAAGTGGATGGTAAAAGAAGGTGATAGCATTAAACGCGGAGATGTGATCGCGGTTATCGAGACCTATAAAGGAGCCATTGATTTAGACGTTTTTGAAGATGCCCAGGTGTTGAGCTTATTGGTCAAGGAGGGTGAAAAAATAGCCGTTGGGGAACCTATTGCAAGATTGGCTTCTATTAACGACAGTGATAAGGAGGTTCCGCCTGCGGTAAATATTGGCGGCAAAAAGAGCACCGAAAAAACAACGCCTTCCGCCACAGAACCTGCCCCTGTTCTCGCACCGGCCCTTTCCGCAAGTGGGAAATTGGCCGTGCCTAAAGGTTTTGTTTTAGCAACGCCAGCTGCGCGTTTTTTTGCTAAACAGCATCAGTTGTCTTTATCGGCTCTGTTTCCCAATCAGATGAAGAAAATTGTCACATTGACTATGGTCGAACAGGCAATAAAAGAAGCACGGCCGGATCAGAGCATTCAGGCAGCAAGTAAAAAAGAATCAACAGATAAAATAACCGCAGCTCCTAACAAGGGCTTTGATCAAAACGCCATGCGTCAGGCAATCAGCGCAACGGTAAGCCGCTCCAAGCAGCAAATACCGCATTACTATTTGCGTCAGCGTTTAGATATAAGCGCACTGGAGGAGTACCTGTTCAAGGTTAATGCAACTCTGGCCGTCGAGCATCGTTTACTCCTGGCTGCACCTTTATTATGTGCAATTGCACGTACTTTAATGGATAACCAGCAACTTAATGGCGAGTACAGCGATGATCGCTTTGTTCCATGTGAAACAGTCAATTTGGCCAACGCGATCAATTTACGGGGTGGCGGATTGATCATGCCGGTGATCCGGGCAGCTCAAACACTTTCCCCCGCAGTAATGATGGAGCATCTCAAACAACAGGTTACCCGGGCACGCACTGGTAGTTTGGTCTTTTCTGAATTAAGTGGCGGCAGTTTTACCGTGACCAGCATTGGTGAGCGTGGTGCAGAGCAGATGTTCGCTGTTATTTTTCCGCCGCAAGTGGCGATCATTGCCTTAGGCAGCCCTCATCAGGAAGCGTTGGTTATTGATGGAGAGATAAAAATACGTTCCGTGATTGAAGCTTCCCTCGCAGCGGATCACAGAGTCAGTGACGGTCGTATCGGCGCACGTTTTCTCTATCAGTTGAACCAACTGCTGCAAAAGCCGGAAACTTTATGGACAGCTAATGAGCCACAGCGGGAGGCATGAACATTGTATAGCAGATTAACAACAAACCCGGAGGTTTTATGGACAGTGACGAAGTGAAAAGAGTGATCCTTGAAGAGTTAAGTAATATTGCCCCTGAAATAGAAGCTGATGAGGTGCCTGATGATCAGGATATGCGCGAAGCACTCGAGCTCGATTCGATGGATTTCCTTAATTTAGTGATTGCGGTTTCTAAGCGTACTAAAGTAGCTATTCCTGAAGCCGATTACGCCAAGGTGCTGACGCTAAATGCAATGATTGCCTATGTGATGAAAAGTTTCTAAATTAATTAACTGGCTCATTATGTTATTAAAATGGTCACTCAGTGTGAGTAACCCGAGTTGTTTTGCTCAGTTTTCCACTCTCCCATAAAAGGTCTATTATTTGCGTTGCCCTGATTTCTTCTGCAATTCGAGAGAGAAGTAACCAAAAATAAAAAAAAATCTGAAATATAAAAACCAGTTAGGCCCAAAAAAATCTGTATTACAATCTGTCAGAAGAGATACAAAGCAGTATTAAAACTTGATTGCTTAAACCACAACGGAGAGTTGTATTATGATTATCGGCGTCCCTAAAGAAATTAAAAACAACGAATATCGTGTCGGTATGGTGCC
>DATCZZ010000387.1:0-2356 GCA_036525635.1 Psychromonas sp.
GCCGCTTTATCTGCCAGCAAAATTGGGCCTTGAATTTAAAACTATCAACGCGATGGTTAATATTTATTGCCAAGCACATCACCACACTACAGAGCAAAAAGTACCCTGTGCTCTGTGCGCCGAATTTCTCTTATACGCCAATGAAAAGTTAGATCGTTGTCCTTATGGTCAAAAGAAACCGACCTGCAATAAATGTCCTATTCATTGTTATAAAAAGGAGCGACGAGAACAGGCTCGCCGCATTATGCGTTATGCAGGACCGCGCATGCTCTTTAAACACCCCATTTTGGCTATTAAACATCTATTGACAGAAAAACGCCCCGTACCATCAACGATTAAAAACAAAGCATCGAATCGCCATAGCCGAAAATCTAAACAGTGAACCTTTTATTGACCATTTTCCCCCATAAATATAATGATCAAGTCTAAAGTTATAGGTGTGTATGCCATTATTGGATTAAAGGAATGGATAACAATTTTAGTAAAATTCTATTTTCTATTATTTGCGCATGGTTACTCTACATAATCGCCGTTATTTGGCTTGTTCCCCTGCAGGCAACAACACTGGCATTGATAAGTTTATTGGTTATTTTATGGAGCAATAGTGCGTTACCGCTGGGAGTTGTTTCATTACTGCCGATAATTCTCTTTCCTTTGTTTGATCTATTACCCACCAACGACGTCACTCGCAATTACAGTGAATCAACTATTTTTTTGTTTATTGGCGGATTTTTATTAGCGATTGGTGTTGAAAAAACCGGTCTGCATAAAGTGATTGCCAATAAAATATTAAAGGTTTTCCCAAGCACAATCTCGGGTATTATCTATGCCCTTGCCTTAACCGCGGGCTGCCTTAGTGCATTTTTATCCAATACCACCAGCTGCTTATTATTAATCCCGTTGGCGTTATTTTTATCTGACGATGAGGATCTAAAAAAACGCTTCGCGTTGGCAATCTGTTATGGGGCAAGTATTGGCGGCATTATCACCCCCATAGGCACACCACCAAATTTAATTCTGTATGGTTTATTGGAGCAATTTAATTTAAAAAGCATCCCCTTTATACAATGGGTTTTATTAGTTTTACCCTTGGCATTAATTCTGTTTTTATTTCTGGGATGGCTACTTTCATGGGGAACCAAAAACAAACAGATAGATAAACTTCACTCACAGCAACATGCGAAACTCAGCACTGAGCAAAAGAAAGTAACAGCGGTATTGCTCGTTTTGATATTATTACTTTTTGTTAACTCACCAATACAACCCTACTATGCCGGATTAGGTTTAAACGAAAAAGGGATTTTATTAACAGCAGGATTAGTGCTGTTTTTACCGCCCCTAAGTATCCTCAACTGGTCGGATAGCAAAAAAATCCCTTTTGAAATATTATTCTTATTTGGTGCGGGTTTTTCCATTGCGCATGTTTTTACAACCTCTGGTTTAGCAGACCAGCTAGCGCAGTTTCTGCAGACTTTCAGTCAATTGCCGACAGTATTATTGATTCTGCTGATTGCCAGCCTGGTCACCTTTGCGACTGAAATAACCAGTAATACGGCGCTTATTTCCATGATATTGCCGGTTATTTATGCACTAGGCCAACAAAATGGTTTAGATACAAGGTTATTAATGATGACCGCAACTATCTGTGCCAGTTATGCATTTATGCTGCCCATTGCGACGCCTCCCAATGCGATCGCCATGAGCTGCGCTGCAGTTGATGTAAAAAGTATGATCCGCTATGGTTTCTTGTTAAATCTGTTTGCAATATTACTCGCATCTATTTTCGCTTATACCTACTGGGGCTATTTTCTGTAGAGCTTAAGAGGGAAATGAGCGTCGAGCCAGCCACTGAAAAATAGTCTTGAATTATTACTGGCAGATTCACAAATTTCAATGTGAAGTGGCTATTAAGGAGTATTTGCCACGTTTAACGCAGCAGATATTCCAGATGTTCAATATAGTTATTTAACCACGACTAAAAAAGTATTGAGCATAAATCTCTGGTAACTGCCGTCGAAAAAGGAGAGGTTAGATGCAGACTCCTTTTTCTATTATTGATAATTGTTTCCTATTGCAGCAAAGAATGATCCGGTGGCAGATGTTTACTTATCCAGAGCACCAGTTTATGGCGAATATTTACCGATGTCTCTTGATCTTTTGCTAAGGGAGAAATCAATTTATCCTGCACTAATAAACGGTAAATACACTCCTGTTTATCCTTAGCTGAAGTTGTTCCGTCTATGCCGACATAACCGCGTTTTAATGCGTATGCAGCCCCTAACTTGATAGCATGTTGTAATAGTTGAGATTCATTTTTAATTTTTTTCATCGAATTACCCAATGTTGTTAATGCTGA
>DATCZZ010000388.1:0-6313 GCA_036525635.1 Psychromonas sp.
TATGTGGGGGAAGATGTCGAAAATATTATTCAAAAACTGTTACAAAAATGTGATTACGACCCTAAAAAAGCTGAGCGCGGTATTATCTATATTGATGAAATCGATAAGATCACCCGTAAATCAGAAAATCCGTCTATCACTCGTGATGTTTCCGGTGAAGGTGTACAACAGGCCCTACTCAAACTGATTGAGGGCACGGTCGCCTCTATTCCGCCGCAAGGTGGGCGCAAACACCCGAATCAAGAGTTTATCCAAGTGGATACCTCTAAAATATTGTTCATTTGCGGTGGTGCATTCTCTGGCTTAGATAGCATTATTGAACAGCGTATGCATACCGGGACAGGTATTGGGTTTGGTGCGACAGTAAGAGGTAAAGACACAAAAGCGACACTCAGTGAAACCTTCCAAAAAGTAGAGCCTCAGGATTTAGCTAAATATGGTCTTATTCCCGAGTTTATTGGTCGTTTACCGGTTGTTGCAACATTAACCGAATTGGATGAACAGGCTTTAGTGGAAATATTAACGGCACCTAAAAATGCAATCACTAAACAATATGCTGCTTTATTTGCACTCGAAAATGTCGAGCTTGAGTTTAGAGAAAAGGCATTAATCGCGATGGCGAAAAAAGCGATGACCCGTAAAACCGGTGCGCGCGGACTTCGTTCAATTGTTGAAGCGGTATTGTTGGATACTATGTATGACTTGCCTTCGGTGGAAAATGTCAGCAAAGTTGTCGTTGATGAAAACGTCATTAACGGCGATGCAAAACCGCTGATGATCTATTCGGAAGACCAAGCACAATTAGTTTCGTCTGATAAATAAGCAATCAAACCAATAATTATTAAGAAAGAGGGCGTTATGCTCTCTTTTTTCATTTCCTGCCTTGAAAAAAAAACTCTAAGCCCCAGTATATTCCATTACGCATTCTAAAATTTATTTGTTGTCGACAATAGAAGAAATAAATGAATATTTTTCTGGGGATATTATGAAAACTGAATCAGAGCTAAAATTAACCCTGCCTGTGTTACCCCTACGTGATGTAGTGGTATACCCGCATATGGTTATTCCACTTTTTGTCGGTAGAAAAAAATCTATCAACTGTTTAGAAGCTGCCATGGAGCAGGGTAAAAAAGTATTATTGGTCGCACAAACTGAAGCTTCATTAGACGAGCCAAAATTAGAGGATCTGTATACTGTTGGTACGGTTGCAAATATTCTGCAATTATTAAAATTACCCGACGGGACGGTTAAGGTCTTAGTTGAAGGCGTACAACGTGCGCAATTAGTTAATAATATCGAAAATAAGGGCTATTTTTTTGCTGAGGTTGAGTTACTTGAAAGTGAAGCAATTGATGAAGAAGAAGAAGAAGCCTTGCTACGCAGTGTCATGGGGCAGTTTGAGTCTTATATCAAGCTTAATAAAAAAATCCCACCAGAAGTATTAGCTTCGGTTAATGGCATTGATGATGCTGAACGTTTAGCTGACACCATCGCGGCACATATGCCTTTAAGTTTAGAAGATAAACAAACCGCTTTAGAGTTAAATTCTATTACGGAGCGCTTGGAATATCTGATGGCGATGATGGAAAATGAAGAGGATATTCTAAAAGTTGAAAAACGCATCCGTTCGCGTGTGAAGAAACAGATGGAACGCAGTCAACGTGAGTATTATCTTAACGAGCAGATGAAAGCGATTCAGAAAGAGTTGGGTGAGTCAGAGGACGGGCCTAACGATTATGATCAGCTTGCAGAAAAAATAGAGCAGGCTGGCATGTCTGAAGAAGCTTATGAAAAGGCAACTTCAGAGCTTAAAAAATTAAAAATGATGTCGCCAATGTCATCTGAAGCCAGTGTTATCCGTACTTACATTGAAAGTTTGGTGAATGTGCCCTGGAAAAAACGCACGCCGGTGAAAAAGAACCTTGCCAAAGCCCAAGAAATATTAGATGCGGATCATTATGGTTTAGAAAAAGTAAAAGAACGTATTTTAGAGTACCTCGCAGTACAATCGCGTATTAACAAATTAAAAGGCCCAATTTTATGTTTAGTGGGACCTCCTGGCGTCGGTAAGACCTCCTTGGGGCAGTCAATCGCCCGCTCCACCGGCCGTAAATATATCCGTATGGCATTAGGTGGTGTTCGTGATGAAGCCGAAATTCGTGGGCATCGTCGCACCTATATCGGTTCGTTGCCGGGCAAAATCATTCAAAAAATGACTAAAGTGGGGGTAAGAAATCCACTTTTCCTATTGGATGAAATAGATAAAATGGCATCGGATATGCGTGGTGATCCGGCTTCCGCTTTGCTGGAGGTGTTGGATCCAGAGCAAAACAATACCTTCAACGATCACTATTTAGAAGTTGATTATGATTTGTCTGATGTGATGTTTGTCGCTACGTCAAATTCCATGAACATTCCCGGGCCGTTATTGGACCGTATGGAAGTGATTCGTTTATCGGGTTATACCGAAGATGAAAAACTTAATATCGCGCAGCAGCACCTTACCAGCAAACAAGTAAAACGCAATGGTTTGAAAGAGAGTGAAATTAGCATTGATGACAGTGCTATTATCGGCATTATTCGTTATTACACGCGGGAAGCCGGAGTACGTTCACTAGAACGGGAAATTTCAAAAATTTGCCGCAAGGTGGTTAAGCAAATTCTGTTGGATAAAAATATCAAAAAAGTGGAAGTGACCATTGATAATTTAAAAGATTATCTGGGTGTGCGCCGATTTGATTTTGGTAAAGCCGATTCAACCAATCAGGTTGGCCAGGTCACTGGGCTTGCATGGACTGAAGTGGGTGGTGAGTTATTAACAATAGAAGCGACTTCCGTGCCGGGCAAAGGTAAATTGACTTATACCGGATCACTTGGTGATGTCATGAAGGAATCAATCCAAGCAGCCATGACGGTTGTGCGTTCCAGAGCGGAGGAGTGGCGGATCAATGGTGATTTTCATGAAAAACGCGATATCCATGTCCATGTACCCGAAGGTGCAACACCCAAAGATGGTCCAAGTGCGGGCGCTGCTATGTGTACGGTATTAATTTCCAGCCTGACTGGGATTCCGGTACGTGCGGATGTTGCTATGACAGGAGAAATCACGCTGCGTGGCGAAGTGTTACCGATTGGCGGCTTGAAAGAGAAGTTACTGGCGGCTCGCAGAGGAGGAATAAAAACGGTTGTTATTCCGTTTGAAAACACGCGCGATTTGGAGGAGATTCCTGATAACATTAAACAGCAACTGGAAATTAAACCTGTTCGTTGGATTGATGAGGTGCTGGAAATTGCATTACAGGACAGTCTGAAAGGTTTTTCGCCAGAAAATTTGCCAAAATAGGTGATAAACCGCAGAAAATAGGGGCTTCGCTAGAGTTTTTTATAAATTTACTTGCACCCAATTAAATAGCAAAGTAGCCTTACCAACATTAATTTAACTTTGTGTTGATTGACTAATTCATGGCAGACATAACAAAATAAAGATGGAGATATAAAATGAACAAAGGACAACTGATCGATAATATTGCGGAAAGTGCAGATATTTCTAAAGCAGCGGCTGGCCGCGCACTTGATGCTTTTATTGAAAGCGTTACAAAGGCATTAGTTGAGGGTGACAACGTTTCACTTATCGGTTTTGGTGCTTTCTCAGTTAAAGAACGTGCAGCACGTACAGGTCGTAATCCACAAACTAACGAACCTATACAAATTGCAGCCGCTAAAGTACCTGCATTTAAAGCGGGTAAATCATTAAAAGATGCAATCAACGCTTAATCAGTTTGTTTGCTAAAGACGATAGTCCGTCTGTTTGAAAGAGCATATGCAAATATAACGGCTATATATTAAGCGCATCATCTGATGCGCTTTTTTGTTTGCTGGCCATCTATAGGGTGTGCAACTGCGCAGTAAAATAAAGCAGAGCAAGGCATTGGCTTGAGCAGATATTTAGAGAGATGGGTATCATATCTATTCTATTAAAAAATATCTTTTTAGTGTAAAAATTTGAACCGCTTTAGTTGGTCATACGGTGCGTAATGACAGAATGTTATCACTGAAGCTGGTATTATAAAAATTGCTGTAAGTTTTAAGAGAAGAAAAGTTATGTTAGATAAAATGCGCGAAGGCGCACAAGGTGCGACGGCTAAAATTATCATAGTTGTCATCATCCTATCGTTTGCTTTAGCAGGTATAAGCAGTTATTTGGGGGGCAGTAATACCCCTGTTGCGGTAATCGTTAATGGCGAAGAGATTAGCAAAGAGGCTGTTGAGCAAGCTTATCAAAATGAGCGCTCTCGTTTGCAGCAACAATATGGAGAGCAGTTTGACCTGCTTGCATCAACCCCTAATTTCAACCAGCAAGTCAGACAGCAAGCGAGACAAACTGTTATTTCAGAGCGTTTAATTACGCAGGCGATTAGTGAGATGGGGTTGCGCATCGGTGATGAGCAGGTTAAACAGGAAATTCGTCAAATGCCGGAATTTGCTGTTGACGGGAAATTTAATAACGAGCAATACCTGTCGTTATTAAGAAGAGCGGGCTACACGCCATCACAATTCAGTGAAAGCTTAAAACAAGACCTGGCTCGCCGTCAGTTGCTTAGCATGGTTGTCGGCAGTGATTTTAGCCTGCCGATAGAGGTCGAACAGGTCAACCAATTACAAGCGCAACAGCGTGTCGCTAAAGTGCTGACTGTTAAAGTAAGTGATTTTGCTAACAATGATCCAGTCAGTGAACAGGAAATTGCAGCTTATTACGATAATAACAGTCAGTTATTCCAAACAGCAGAGCAAGTCAGTGTGGATTACGTTTTGTTAGATGGTGAATCATTACATGATCAGGTGACGGTAACTGCAGAAGAGACAGCTAACTATTACGATCTTCATCAGTCTGATTACCAACGCAGTGAACGTCGTAAAGTTGCACATATTCTTTTGCTGGGGGATAACAGTGCTGCTAAAGAAAAAGCACAGGCTATTCTATCTGAACTTGAAAATGGCGCGGATTTTAAGCAATTAGCCGCTGAAAAATCTGAAGATACCTATTCAGCAAAAAACAACGGTGAATTGGATTGGTTTGAACGTGGCGTTATGGATCCGGCCTTTGATGATGCTGCATTTTCACTCACTGAAGAAGCCCCATTATCTGGTCTGGTTAAATCACAATTTGGTTACCACATCATCAAATTACTCGATATTCAGGAAAGTAAAACATTGCCCTTCTCTGAGGTGAGTCAGCAAGTTGAGATCGCCTTAACACAAGAAAAAATGAATGAGCTTTATTACGAATTGCAGCAGCGCTTAAGTGAAGTTGCATTTGAAATGCCAGATCATCTAGATGAAGCGGCGCATGTTGTTGGTGGAGATGTTCAGCATACAGCACTTTTTTCAGCGGCAGAAGCGCCAGAGGTGCTTGCGGATGATGCTATTTTAAAAGTTGTCTTTGATAAAACATTCCGTGAAGATGGGGTGAATTCGGATCTGATTGAGCTTTCAGAAAACAAAGCTATTGTGGTGCGTGTCAATCAGTATCAAGCTGCGGCATTAAAACCGCTTGCAGCTGTTTCACAAGAGATAACAGAGCAGCTACAGGCAGAAAAAACGCGTAAAAGCGCACAAGATTTTGTCGAAACATTAATGGCGAAGTTAAAAGCGCAGGAGTCAATTGACAGCTTATTAGCGGATAAAAAGATGGCCTTCAGTGAAGACCTAACCTTTACCCGTGATAACAATGAGCTCGATTATAGAGTGATGCAATCTGTGTTCAAATTAGCCAAGCCTGCTGCACAGCAACCGACTTATGGCTGGGTGGAAAACACCACGGGTGATTTTGTGTTAATAGCATTTAATGCGGTCAATGAACTTGATCCTGAACTTGCAAATGATCAAGATAAGCAGCAAATTGCGCCAATGTTAGAAAGGTTATCTTCTGAATCTACCTATCAGGCATTATTAATGCACTTAATGGCTGAGGCTGAGATTAGCTACCCTGGTGAAAAATAAATAGTATTGATTTATTTAATAAACAAAAGGGCGACTATCGCTAGTCGCCCTTTTGTTTGCTGCTTAAAAGCGGGTGGAAGGTGCGGGTTATTTATCGGCACGGCCCATAAATTTATGCTCAGCAGTGTTCACTTTGATTCTATCGCCCGTTGAGATATGTTCTGGGACTTGCACAGTCAGACCAGTAGAGAGTGTTGCCGGTTTAGTACGGGCAGTTGCTGAACCGCCTTTGATTGACGGTGCAGTTTCTATTATTTCAAGATCAACACTGGAAGGTAATTCCAGTGCGACAGGCGCGCCATCGACTAAAACC
>DATCZZ010000389.1:0-4559 GCA_036525635.1 Psychromonas sp.
GGCGTTATGAGTAGACAATGTTTAGATAGGCGCATAGCTGACATGAAGACATTGAAGCAAGAGTTATCAGCTTGGGCAACTAAGCGCAACGAAGAAGGAGCCACAATAAAGTGGATGTTTGATGTTGATGCCGCACGCTCAAAGCTTCATAAGGGGTACGACAAACTCAGAGTCAACTAATCAAAATTAATTGGAAGAGACACTAGATTGTGAAATATGAAAGAAAAAGCCTATAAATACCGGTTCTACCCAACACCTGCTCAAGCCCAGTTTCTTAGTCAGACGTTAGGCTGTGTCCGTGTGGTTTATAACACTATTCTTAAATGGCGCACCGACGCGTACTACAACGACGGCGAATCTATTAACTACAATGCGGCAAGCGGTAAACTTACCAAAATAAAGAAACAAACAGAATTTAGCTGGCTTAATGACGTTTCCTGCGTTCCTTTGCAGCAATCACTTAGGCATCAGCAAACCGCATTTACTAACTTCTTTAAGGGCCGGGCAAAATACCCGGCCTTTAAGAAAAAACGCGGCAATCAAAGCACCGAATTCACTAAGTCTGCCTTTAAGTACAAAGACGGCAAGGTCTACATAGCCAAGAATACAGATCCGCTTAATATCAAGTGGTCCCGCGATCTGCCTAGCGAACCTACGACGGTTACAATCAGCAAGGATTGCGCTAATCGCTGGCATGTTTCTCTTCTTTGCCGTTTTGAGCCTAAGTGCCTTCCTGTGGTTAACAAAACCGTTGGCATAGACTTGGGCTTGACTGATCTTGTTATCACTTCTGACGGCTTTAAGTCGGGCAATCCTCGCCACACTGCTAACCATGCTGAAAAGCTGGCAAAGGCACAAAAGCGACTGTCCAAGAAGAAGAAAGGCTCCGCTAATTTCCGCAAAGCTAAATTTGTTGTTGCCAAGATACAGGCAAAAATAGGTGATAGCCGCCGCGACTTTACCCATAAGCTCACCATAAAACTGATAAACGAAAACCAAGTGATTAGTTGTGAATCGTTGAGCGTTAAAAACATGGTCAAAAACAGAAAGCTCCAAAGCCATCAGCGATGCTAACTGGGGCGAACTTGTGCGCCAGTTGGGTTATAAGGCTGATTGGTACGGTCGCCCCCTTGTTCAAATTGACAAATGGTATCCGTCGAGTAAGCGCTGTAATTGCTGTGGTCACGTTGTTGACTCTCTACCGTTACATATAAGGCATTGGACTTGTCCTGCTTGTGAAACCAAGCTGGATCGCGATACCAATGCTGCGATTAATATTAAAGGGGCTGGGCAAGCCCTCTTAGCCTGTGGAGTTTAGGTAAGACCTAAACAACCTTTGTGTTGTTAAGGCTCCGAACTGTGAAGCAGGAACCTATTGGTTTCGTGATAAGCCAATCCCTCACGGGAATCCCCGACCTTTAGGTGGGCGAGGATGTCAATCTTCTTCCTATTAAATATCAAGATATAAAAAAGCCGAATAAAAGATATAATATTCGGCTTTTTCATTCAAATGAAACAAACTCTTTGTTTTGCTGCCGAGTTGCTTATAACTGATTAAAGATCTTTCAGCATATCCAGCGCAACTGCTTCCGCGATTTTAATGCCGTCGATACCTGCAGATAAAATACCGCCGGCATACCCCGCCCCTTCACCACCAGGGTATAAGCCTTTCACATTAACACTCTGATAGTCTTTACCGCGTTTAATCTGTACCGGTGAAGAGGTACGTGTTTCGACGCCGGTTAACATTGCATCCGGTGTTGCAAAACCTCTAATTTTTTTATCAAATGCCGGTAATGCTTCACGAATAGCTTCAATGGCGAAATCAGGCAAGCTAGAGCTCAGATCGGTCATTTTCACCCCCGCTTTAAATGAAGGCTCAACTATCCCGTGCGGCTTAGCTTCACTACCCGCCAGGAAATCACCCACACGTTGTGCCGGTGCATCATAATTACTGCCACCGAGAATATAAGCCTGACGCTCTAATTTACGTTGTAATGCAATACCTTGTAAGGGATCATTATCAAAATCACTGGGTGAAAGGCCAACCACAATAGCGCTATTCGCATTACGTTCACTACGTGAATACTGGCTCATACCATTAGTTACAACCGCTTCTTTTTCTGAGGTTGCCCCAACAACCACCCCGCCAGGACACATGCAGAAACTATACACGCTGCGGCCATTTTTACAGTGATGGACTAATTTATAATCGGCAGCCCCCAAAATAGGATGACCGGCATTAATACCAAAACGGGCTTGATCAATCAGCTCCTGCTTGTGCTCGATACGGAAACCAACCGAGAAAGACTGCGCTTCCAGATACACGCCTTTGTCATGCAGCATCTGTACAGTGTCCCGCGCACTATGGCCGATTGCTAAGACAACATGCCTGGAGTTAATCACCTCACCGCCGTTAAGGGTAACCCCGGTAATCTGCGAATCTTCAATATTGAGCTCTTCCACACGGGTTTCAAAACGAATTTCACCACCTAATTCAAGGATCTTACGACGCATCCGTTCAACCATTGTCACCAGTTTAAAGGTACCTATATGTGGTTTACTCACATATATAATTTCAGCAGGTGCGCCCGCAGCAACAAATTCCTGTTTTACCTTTAAGCCGAGAAAGTTTGGATCTTTCACCTGGCTGTATAATTTACCATCGGAGAAAGTACCCGCTCCGCCCTCGCCAAACTGCACATTTGATTCCGTATTTAACTCCCCATTTCGCCAAAAACGAAACGTATCTTTGGAGCGCTCGTGAACTGATTTGCCACGCTCTAAAATAATAGGCTTAAAGCCCATTTGCGCCAAAATCAATGCCGTAAACAACCCGCAGGGTCCCATGCCGATGACAATCGGTCGTTCAGTTAAATTCTGCGGTGCTTGTGCGACATATTTATATTCAGTATCCGGCGACTTACGGACATTTGGATCTTTAACAAAGCGTGCCAATATCGCCTCTTCATCAGCATCTTTCAGGGTGATATCAAGGGTATAAATCAGGGTAATAACATTACGCTTACGCGCATCATAACCACGCTTAAAGATATGGATATCTGCTAATTGCTCAGCTGCAATGGATAATGTATTTACTACATAAGCATGTAACGCATCATCTGTATGATTTAACGGGAGTTTAACTTGGTTGAGACGTATCATCGGTTCACCTGATAACAAATAGCTTGGAAAAATAACATTAGTTTACGTGATCTCACGCTTAAATGAAAACACCTAAAACAGAAGCAATCTGAGTAATCAAATAAATAGTTAAGGGGGATCAGCTAGAGATGCGCAATGCTATAAATTAACCTTACATTTTAGTTAAAATAAAAAAGCCTCCAGCTCTTAATAAGAGAGGAGGCTTAGTTTGAATTTATCACCTGTCAGCGGTAACGTTTTTTAACTTACGCTTAATTAGATAACATTAATGAGTCAGCCATAGCTTCCAGGTTAGACGTACCCATCAGGTAGGTATCAATTGCACGAGATGCTTCACGGCCTTCATTAATACAACGCACGATTAAAGACTGCCCTGTACGCATATCACCCGCAGCAAACACTCCCTTCTGACTAGTTTGGAAATCCGTTGTTTGCACATTGCCCCGTTCATCCAAAGCCACCCCAAGCTGTGCTAATACACCCGTTGGCTCAGGGTGTAAGAAGCCCATGGCCAAAAAGGCTTTAGTACAAGGGATTGAACGAACACTACCTTCAATCTCTTTGAAATTAGGACGCTTACCTGGTTCCGCTTTTTCCCACTCGATATCAGCAATGACTAACTCTTTAACGTTCCCCTTTTCATCACCAATAAATTCTTTGGTGAGAATAGACCAGTGACGATCCACCCCTTCTTCATGGGAAGTAGTGGTTTTGAAGATCATTGGATAAGAGGGCCAAGGCATATTCACGGTACGTTTTTCAGGCGGCATCGGCATGATTTCCACCTGCGTAACACTCGCTGCACCATGACGGTTGGATGTACCAACACAGTCAGAGCCTGTATCACCACCACCAATAACAACAACGTGATCGTCTTTAGCATGAATCTCTTCTGTTTTAAGATCCATACCATTAGCACGGCGGTTATTTTGCCCCAGGAACTCCATCGCGAAATGGACACCTTTCAGGTTACGCCCAGGGATCGGCAGATCACGAGGAACAGTTGAGCCGCCAGTTAATAACACCACGTCAAACTGTTTACGCAAATCTCTGGCATCAAAATCAACCCCAATATGCGCATTGACAACCATTTTGATACCGGCGGCTTCTAATACTTCAATTTTACGATCGATCACATCCATGCCAAGTTTAAAGTCAGGGATACCAAAGCGCATTAAACCACCGATTTTCTCATCGCGTTCATAAACAGTGACTGTATGACCGGCACTGTTTAATTGCTCAGCAGCCGCTAAACCGGCCGGCCCACTACCAATGATGGCAATGGTTTTACCTGTGCGCGATGTGGGTATCTTAGGTTTAACATAACCCTTCTCATAAGCTTTTTCAGCAATGGTTTTTTCAATATTACAAATTGTGATTGGATCCTGGTTAAT
>DATCZZ010000390.1:0-5062 GCA_036525635.1 Psychromonas sp.
CACGGACATTTTTTTACTTCCTTTAAAATTCTTTCATAAGCAATATGCTGGATAATATCGAAATATTAAGCAGTAATTTATACCCAAACCGCTTACCGCACCTGCAAGCGGTTTGGGTATAAATACTCAACGCCAATCTAATAATTTTTCTTCTAAATGACAGCGGTTAAAATAACCATCAAGTTGTTAGTAATTAATTACTGATGCATGACGATAGAAATATAAAGGGATTGTTTACCCCTATCTTAATCAAGAGGAGCACCATAAAACGTCAGCAAAAGTACTATATACAAATATATATTTTGAAAAAAGGCTCCGGGTCAAATAACAAAGGTTCAGAGTGTAAAATGAGTTCATAAAGTGAAGCTGCAGTCAGCACTCGGGCTAAATAACAATGCTGCAAAGGTTACCCAAACTACTTCAAGATGCAAATTCAGAGCTCCGCCCGGATGCAGAACAAGACGCAGCATGATGAGGGTGGTTATCTCCATTTTAAGCGGTGCAACACAGTGCCAACTTTCGGACAAAGCTCCCGAAGGGCAAGGCGATAAATGATAAGACTGCTTGGGTGGATACATTCACTAACAGTGCTTTTATTGCAAAAGAGAAATAATCAGCTGCGCTGCTTAACCTCTTTTACAAACTCACTAATAAGCTCTGCGGTTTCAAACAGAGGCAGCCCGACAACGGCGCTATAACTACCTGAAATATTGGTGATAAATTTTCCAGCAAGCCCTTGAATGGCATAACCTGCGGCTTTATCAAGCGGCTCTCCGGAGAGCCAGTAATCAGAAATCTCCTGCTCACTCAATTTTTTAAAGCTGACTTCCGTTTTAACCAACACACTTTTTGAATATCCATCCTGCCACAATGCCACCGCAGTCAATACCTGGTGAACCCGCCCAGACAATAATTGCAGCATCTCTTTTGCATGATTTTTATCACGGGGTTTTTCTAGTATTTTTTGGTCGATAGTGACTATTGTATCTGCACCTAAAACAGGCTTTTCCCGGTTACTATTTGCAAAACCCGCCTGGGCTTTTTGCAATGCCAGGCGTAAAACATACTCTTGCGCTGATTCGCCCAGTTCCGGTTTTTCTTCTATTTCAGCAGATACCAAGTCAAATGAGACCCCAATTTGACTAAGAAGTTCACGACGACGAGGTGAACTCGACGCGAGGTAGATAGAAAAAACCATGATTATACGACCTTAAAACGGAGACGGATAAAACGTAACATCAGAAAAAACCAAGGCCAAATCAGCATGGAGCTAAACACCGGCCAAAAATAAGATTTATGCAAAATAATATCTTGTAAACTTGATGCCATCAAATACAGAGTCAGTTTGGAGAACAAAGAAAACAGCCCGACAATCAGCGTTGTTTGAACAATAGTAAAATAACGAAATAGCTGGTAATTGGTGATCACTATATAGGCTAACAACGAAAAGAGCAGTGCATGCATGCCTAACGTAGAGCCCAATAGAAGGTCAAATATGATACCCAGAATACAAGCATGCCCTATACTGACTCGATGCGGCAACGCCAATACCCAATAAAAAATAATCAGGATCATCCAGTCTGGACGAAAGGCATTAAGGATCCCGGGCAGAGGGAAAATTGCACAGACTAAGCCGGCAAAATAGGCCATATAAATGACCAGGTAATTACTCAGTAGCGACATTCGGGGATTCCAGTGGTGCAGATTTTTTGTCTGTCTCTGGCGTTTTCAGCGCCTCAGAAGTTGTCTTTGGATCCTCCACAGCTGCTGATTTAGACGCATCGAGTGACGCAGATGCAATGGAGAGATCCCGTGACAAATCGGCCTCATTATAGGGAAGATCATTCCATAATAATAAGAGATAGCGGCTTCGGTCCAACTGGGCAACAGGTGTTGCGCTGACATCAGCATAAAGCGCGCCTTCCTGATAATTAAAATGGCTGACGCGAGCAACCGGGTAACCAGCCGGAAAACGTCCGCCCAAACCAGAGGTGACGAGTAAATCCCCCTCTTTTAAATCCGCATTACTTTGCACAAAAGGTAGATTGAGCTTATTCCAGTCACCACTACCATGGAGCACAGCCGTAAGATCATTGCGCTGAACGCGAACCGGAATACCGTGGCTTACATCGACAATCAATAAAACCCGGCTGGTTGTACTGCCGACCTGAGATACCTGCCCTACTACTCCCTGCTCGTTGATCACCGGTTGGCCGACATAAACACCTTGGGCTGCGCCTTTGTCGATCAATACCTGATGGGTAAAGGGATCTGATCGTAAGCTCATCACCTCGGTTATCATCCGCTTATTGGTAAATATTTTATTTGAGTTGAGCAACTGGCGTAACTGCTTATTTTCATTTTCCAATTGAGTAAGCAATAGACGATCCGCTTTAAGATATAAATTATCTTTTTCCAACTGTTGATTACGGGCTTTTAACTCATGACGAGTCATCACATTGTCAGAAACAGCGCTGAATAATTTTTGTGGCAGATCGGCAACATACTGCACAGGACTAACCAGAGAGTTCAGATAAATACGGAAGGAGGCAAACAGATTAAACTTACCATCAGCTATAAATAGAAAAACCGAAAAAACTACCACTATGGATAGCCTTAATAAAAATGATGGGCCGCGCGTAAAAATTTTTTTCATGACTACACATCAATTAGGAAAAGTCATAATAACAGTATTCATCAAGAGCTGCTCCGTCTCAGACATCGCGTAAACTAGATAAAGCCAAGTTTTCATTGAGCTGAACAACTAAGTTGCAACTCAACGAACAACCGAACTCGGCTTCTTTAAACTCGTCCAAGTCAGCTCCCAGCGAATGCTAAGAGCCATTACTCAGCAATTTATCAGTCAGCATTAAACAGATCAGTACCGTAGGTATCGATCATTTCAAGTGCCATACCGCCGCCACGCGCCACACAGGTAAGAGGATCATCAGCAACTATCACAGGAATACCTGATTCCTCTGAAAGCAAACGATCTAACTCACATAATAATGCCCCTCCACCGGTTAACACCATACCCGTTTCAGCGATATCTGCCGCTAATTCAGGTGGTGTTTTCTCCAATGCCAACATAACGGCAGAAACGATTCCGCTTAAAGGCTCCTGCAGGGCTTCTAAGATTTCGTTGCTGTTAAGTGTAAAGCTGCGCGGCACACCTTCCGCAACATTCATTCCGCGTACTTCAATCTCTCTTATCTCATTAATCGGATAAGCAATCGCAATACTGTGTTTAATACGTTCAGCAGTAATTTCACCAATAGTACAGCCATAATTACGACGGACATAATTAATGATCGCTTCATCAAATTTATCACCGCCAATACGTACTGAAGCAGAATAAACCACACCGTTCAAGGAGATAACGGCCACTTCCGTCGTACCTCCACCAATATCCACCACCATTGAGCCTTTCGCCTCGGAAACAGGCATACCGGCTCCGATTGCAGCCGCCATGGGTTCATCAATCAAAAACACATCGCGTGCCCCGGCACCTTGCGCTGACTCACGAATAGCACGACGTTCAACCTGTGTTGATCCGCACGGCACACAGACTAAAACGCGTGGACTAGGACGTAAAAAACTATTGTTATGTACTTGCTTGATAAAATATTGCAGCATTTTTTCAGTGATATAAAAATCGGCAATAACGCCATCTTTCATCGGACGGATAGCTTGGATATTACCGGGTGTTTTACCTAACATCTGTTTTGCATCATGGCCAACAGCAGCAACACTTTTACCTGCTCCATTTTTATCTAAACGGATTGCAACAACGGAAGGCTCATTTAATACGATACCTTGATTTTTTACATAAATAAGTGTGTTTGCCGTTCCTAAATCGATCGATAGATCGTTAGAAAACATACCTCGGAACATTTTAAACATGAAAGTTTTCCAATTATAGCGAATAAAGAGATGAAGGAGCGTACTCTACCAATCTAGCTATATTTCATCAAGAAAAGAAAGTAAATAGGCGCAGGAATCGTCGCTTTCCTGCAATTCTTTTAACCGGAGAGCGCTGAAAGGCGACAAAGCAGGAAATGCAGGAGTTTCTCGCATTAGGGTGAAATTCTGTAAAAATAGCTCATCCTGTTTATACGCCGATAAACCGACATACGCTCAATTTGATTAATCTGTTATTAAAAAGAGAGCAAGGCGTTTGATTGAGCAATAGCAGGCGAGTGTGATTGCAACCAACGCAGTACCCGTTGATTTTAAAAAGCAGGATTGGGCAGATATTTATGCGGATTGGTATTTAATGCAACTTACTGTTATTTTTATAATAAACAGCCTGATTAACCGGCCAATACAGAGGAGTTTTGCCGATGTGGGATCAAAGATACAACGAAAAAGGCTTTGCATATGGAACAGAGGCGAATGATTTCCTTAAATCAGAATATTTTCGAATAGCCAAAGGAGGCCGTGTACTTTGTCTGGCCGAAGGTGAAGGTAGAAATGCTGTTTTTCTGGCGATGCAGGGCTATGCAGTCACCGCTGTCGACCAGTCTGAAGCCGGTATACTCAAGGCAAAAAAGCTTGCTCTTGAGCACGGTGTCGAAATCTCAACGGCAGTAGCAGACCTGGCCGACTATGATCTTGGTGACGAAGTTTGGGATGGTGTCGTATCCATCTTTGCGCACGTGCCGCTATTATTACGGGAAAAACTGCATGCTCAGGTTGTTCGATCGCTAAAAAAAGGCGGCATATTCATTTTAGAAGCATTCACTGAAGAGCAACTTGATATGAAGGGTATTGGCGGGCCGCCAGCATCACAAAGGGAGTTGTTTATGTCTCTTGATAAATTGCGCACTGAGCTTGAGGGCTTAGAATTTGTTAGCGGGGCAGAACTGCAACGAACTATTTCCGAAGGAAAATACCATCAGGGAGAAAGCGAGGTTGTGCAAGTCGTTGCATGCAAAACGCTACAAACGTGAAAAGTGACTGCCTATGAAAAATGACTCGCTGCTGCAAATTCTTCAAGGCAAAAGGCATTAAGCCGAAAAATGAATGGCTATTATTGAGGATGAATAAATGAATGAATCAT
>DATCZZ010000391.1:0-18935 GCA_036525635.1 Psychromonas sp.
CGGCTGGCGGCATCATCAATCTTGAAGTGCTCCAGCTGGCGGGTAAAAAAGCACTACCAGTACAAGATATTTTAAATTCTCGCCGTGAATTGTTTGCGCTGGGTACTCAACTACAGCAAGGTTAATCAAATGAATGTAAGGGCATTAGCGGCTAAAATTTTAAATCAAGTGGTGGAGCAGGGACAGTCATTATCGAATGTCTTACCGCCTGCACAGCAGGATCTTTCTCCTAAAGATAAAGCCCTATTACAGGTACTTTGTTACGGGGTGTTACGCACCTTACCACGCTTAGATTTTTTCTGCCGCTCTCTGATGGATAAGGCCTTAAAAGGCAAACAACGCGATCTGCACTTCCTTATTTTGGTCGGTTTTTATCAGTTACTTTATACGCGAATTCCAAGCCATGCTGCTGTTGGTGAAACGGTTAACGGTGCGAAAGCACTTAAAAAACCGGCATTAAAAGGAATGGTTAATGGTGTCCTGAGAAATTTTTTACGTGAACAGGAAAGCCTGATAGAAAAAGCGGATAAACAACCGGCACTGGTTTACTGTCATCCAAGTTGGCTAGTCAAGCGTTTGCAGGCCGCTTATGGTGACGATCTTGCCGCTACAATCATGCATAACAATAATCAGCAGGCTCCGATGTGGCTGCGGGTGAATGCCATTCACCACAGTCGGGAGCAGTACCAGAGTTTATTAAATGCTGCAGGACTTAATAGTTTCAGCAGCGAGCTTAATGATAATGCGCTGCGTTTAGAGAAAGCCACAGATGTTTATAAATTACCCGGCTTTGAAGCGGGTTGGGTGTCAGTACAGGATGGTGCTGCACAACTAGCCGCCCATTATTTAGGTGCGCAAGCCGGAGAGCTGGTTTTAGATGCCTGCTCTGCGCCTGGCGGAAAAACAGCACATATGCTGGAGTTGCAACCAGGTATTAAACAGATGGTTGCTGTAGATGCCGATGCTAAACGTTTAGTGCGCGTGCAGGAAAATTTAGATCGTCTTAAACTCAATGCTACCGTGATTCATGGTGATGCATCACAACCGGACAGCTGGTGGCATGGTGAACTGTTTGATCGTATTCTATGCGATGCTCCCTGCAGTGCAACCGGCGTTATTCGTCGACATCCTGATATCCGTTGGTTACGTCGCGACAGTGATATTGCAGATTTGGTCGCCTTACAACAGTCTATTCTGCATGCCTTGTGGGATAAATTAAAACCCGGCGGTATTCTGCTTTATGCGACCTGCTCTATTTTGCCAGATGAAAATGATTTACAAATTCAACGCTTTTTGGAAAGTAAGAAGGACGCCTCATTAATTCCGCTTGCGCTGCAGGATAATACCCAAGGAAAAGGGCGGCAGATATTACCGAATGAAGAGGGGATGGATGGTTTTTATTATGCGAAACTGCAAAAATCTTTATAAAATAGATGGTTAATTTTTCTGTTTCTTAGAGTGTCGCATAGCTGTTATTAATAATATCATCCATCTATTAGTTAACGGATTAAGTCTCGCGGCTTAGATCACTGATGGATAATGAGGTCGCATGAAAATAATTATTTTAGGTGCAGGGCAAGTAGGTGCTTCATTAGCAGAAAACCTTGTTGGTGAAAATAACGATATTACGGTTGTTGATTCATCGAATGAAAATTTGCAAGAGCTACAAGACCGCTTTGACCTAAGGGTGGTGCAAGGCAGTGCATCGAGCCCGATTACATTGAGCGAGGCGGGGGCAGAGGATGCGGATATGTTAATTGCTGTGACCAATTCCGATGAAGTGAATATGGTTGCCTGTCAAATAGCCTTTACCCTGTTTAATGTCCCTAAAAAAATAGCCCGCATCCGTTCGCAAAGTTTCATTCAGTACGAAAAAGAGCTATTTGAAAGTGGCGCCTTTCCAATAGATCATGTAATTGCCCCAGAAAAGTTAGTAAGTGACTACATTATGCAGTTGATCGAATATCCCGGGGCATTACAAGTGGCTAACTTTGCCGATGGTAAAGTCGGGTTAGTCGCCATTAAAGCCTATTACGGCGGCTCCCTGGTGGGCAATGCTATTTCTACCTTAAAAGAGCATATGCCTAATATTGACGCGCGAGTGGCCGCTATTTTCAGGCGCGGTAAAGCAATTCGTCCCCAGGGAACAACGATTATAGAAGCGGATGATGAGGTGTTTTTTATCACCGCAAGTCAACATATCCGCGCTATCATGAGTGAGATGCAAAAGCTTGAACAGCCTTACAAACGTATTATGATTGTAGGGGGAGGCTATATCGGTGAGAGTTTGGCGAAACGCCTTGAAAAAGAGAGATCTGTCAAATTAATTGAAAAGAATTTAAAACGCGCAGAATACCTTTCGGAAACACTCTCGAATACCATAGTATTTTGTGGCGACTCATCAGATCAGGAGCTGCTTACTGAGGAGCATATCGATCAAATAGATCTCTTCATTACGGTAACCAACGATGACGAAGCAAACATCATGTCGGCGATGCTGGCTAAACGTATGGGGGCAAGAAAAGCGATGGTTTTAATCCAGCGCAGTGCTTATCTTGATCTCGTGCAGGGAGGTATTTTGGATATTGCTATCTCTCCGCAGCAAGCGACACTTTCTGCTCTGTTAACCCATGTCCGTAAAGCTGATTTGCGGCATGTATACTCTTTGCGGGAGGGGGTGGCTGAGGCTATCGAAATTATTGCGCGCGGTGACAGCATGACCTCGAAGGTTGTGGGAAAAGAGTTATCCGAACTTAAATTGCCGCCAGGCACAAGCATCGGTGCGATAGTTCGCCATGATGAAGTGTTAATCGCCCATGACGATACAGTACTGGAAACCGATGATCATGTTATATTGTTCCTGGTGAACAAAAAATTTATCAGTGATATTGAAAAATTATTCCAACCTAGCCCGTTCTTTTTATAAGCGTTATAACTCATATGGTAACTCGTCCCCTACTTTTTATCACCGGATTGGTATTGTCAAAAATGGCAATATTTATGTACGCCCCGATGATTTTCGCCTTTTATAATAACGCATTAGGCGGCATGGAGTTTTTGGCTTCGATCGTTATTACCCATCTGGCTTCGATTCTTTTTATTTTTATGGGAAGAGAAAAACAATTGTCCCGCCTGGGCATCAGAGAGATGTTTTTGTTAACCACAGGGGTTTGGGTGCTGGCCAGTGTTTTTGCCGCCTTACCCTTTGTGTTGATTGAGCATATTAATTTCAGTAATGCTTTTTTCGAAACCATGTCAGGTATAACCACGACCGGCAGTACAGTGCTAAATAATTTAGATACAATGCCCCACAGCATTCTATTGTGGCGCTCTATTTTGCAATGGCTGGGAGGTGTCGGTTTTATTGTAATGGGGGTGGCCATTTTGCCCTTTTTAAACGTAGGGGGGATGCGTCTCTTCCAAACCGAATCTTCAGATTGGTCAGATAAAGCGGAATCTAAAACTCGCAGTGTGGCGATAGGTATTTTGCTGGTCTACGTATTTTTAAGTTTGTGCTGTTTTGTTGGTTACCTTTTTGCCGGAATGGATAGTTTTGATGCAATAAATCATGCCATGACAACGATCTCAACGGGGGGGTACTCAACCTCGGACAGTTCCATGGGAAATTTTTCCCATGCAGCCCATTGGAATGCTATTATTTTTATGTTTTTGGGCGGCTTGCCATTTTTATTGTTTATACGTGCTTTTAACCAACGCAGTTTAGCCTCTTTATTGCGTGATGCTCAAGTATTAGGTTTTATTAGAGTTATCCTGTTCTTTAGCTTGAGTTTAACCTGTTATCTGTTTTTCAGTGAGCAATTTTTGCTGGCTGAAGCCTTTAGATTAAGTCTATTTAATGTTGTTTCTGTGATCACAACAACCGGCTTTGGACTCGATGATTTCCTTTCCTGGGGAGACTTCAGCATTATCGTTTTTTTAGGCTTGATGTTTGCTGGTGCTTGCTCTGGCTCTACATCCGGCGGTATCAAGATATTCCGCTTTCAGATTGCCACGACCATGCTTAAGCGGCAGTTGATGACGTTAGTTCACCCGCGCGGAATTTTTCCTCAGCGCTATAACAACCGTGCAGTAAGTGATGATATTTTGCGCTCTTTAATTGCGTTTATCTTAGCCTATATGGGCACCATCGCAGTATCCACCCTGTTATTGACACTGTTTGGTTCAAGCGCGATGGTTGCCCTATCTGCCTCTATCACCGCGGTTTCTAATGTTGGTCCGGGTCTGGATCCGAGCATTGGCCCCACTGGTAATTTTTCGGCTTTGTCGGATCCTTCCAAATGGATTTTATCTATTGGGATGCTGATGGGGCGATTAGAGATACTTACTGTTGCGGTGCTTTTTTCACGTCATTTTTGGCGTCGCTAGGGTTGACTCTCTGCAGCTCCTTAAGGTGATTTTTAAGCGCAATAGGGGGCTCTAAATCCGCCAATTCAACTAAGGATTCTGGTAAAGGTTTAGTGACGGTTACGCCCATTGCCTTTAACTGTTCGGCCTGCTGAATAATATTGCCACGGCCTTGACCTAACTGTTTTAACGCCCGGTCGTAAGTGTTTTGTGCTTTGCTCAATTGTGCGCCAACATCTAGCATATTTTGACTAAACAAACGTAATTTGTCGTAGAGTTTGCCTGCCTGCTGGGCAATTAGGCGTCCGTTCTGCTCTTGCTGCTCAAAACGCCATAAGTTATCAATGGTGCGCAACGCTATCATTAAGTTGGTTGGGCTGGCCAGCAACACATTGTTATCAAGCGCCAGCTTAAGCAATTCCGGATCGTGTTCAAGTGCCGTTATAAAAGCCGGCTCAACAGCAACAAATAATAAAACATAATCAAGGCTATTGGTACCGATCAAATGCTGATAATCCTTTTTCCCCAGGCCTTTAATGTGCTGACGAATAGAAACAATATGCGCCTGCAGGGCCTCTTTTTTTGCTTGAGGATTATCAGCATTAAAGAATCGTTCGTAGGCGACTAAAGATACCTTTGAATCAATAATAATATTTTTGTTTTGTGGTAACTGCACAATCACATCAGGTTGTAGGCGCTCACCCCGGTCATTTTTAAAACTTGTCTGAGTTTTATATTCATGACCTTCACGTAACCCCGATGATTCTAAAATACGCTGTAAAATCACCTCCCCCCAATTGCCCTGCTGTTTGTTATCGCCTTTTAATGCATTGGTGAGATTATTGGTTTCTTGCTGCATTAATGCATTGAGTTTGGCCAGTTTGGAAATTTCATTCTGTAAATTGTAACGCTCTTTACTCTCATTAATGTAACAGTCAGTTACCTGCTGTTTAAAACCATCCAACTGCGTTTTTAGAGGATCGAGTAACTGAGTGATACTGTCCTGGTTTAATTGTTTAAATTGTGCGGACTTTTCGCTGAAGATACGTTGAGAAAGCAATTCAAACTGATTGCTAAGTTTTTGTTCATTCTCTTGCTGTTCTCGGAGACGTTGATTTGCACTCTGCAAACGCACCTCTGCTTCTCTTAAACGGATGGTTAACTTGCTGGTTTGGCGTTGCAGGCTGTCAATAAACAGTTGTTTTTCGAGTAGTGTTTGGGATTTTTCTACATTTATATTTTGAATATGCAGCAGCTCCTGTCGAGTCAACTGTTGTTCAACATAGAGGTTATCCCGTTGTCTTTTCGAACGTAATAAAGCCCAGGAAAAAAGAATGATAATGCTGAAAATTAATGCGCTTGTGCTGATTAACAGCGTCAAAGGAGATAATAACATTAGGAATATTCAAATTTTTTAAGGTAATTGCTAACTTTTTTGTTAACACTTTTCCAGAGTAACAAATAGGTTAGGTAAATGACCACCACGATTCCTTTATGGAAATTGATCCCTTCATCCAGTTGCTGAAAGGTAAAATTGTCAATAAAGAGGTTCATCAGCAGCAGATAAAAATAGATGATAATGGGTAAAACAAAGAGCGTTGATAGTTTCCAGCTTAATAATAAAAAAGTAGCAAAATTAGTCCGTAACATTGTTTATCCCAAATAAAAAAATATTATGACAGCTAAACGACTTTCAGGTTTATACCCAAGTCAGTTGAAAATGCAGATTTGTTTACTATGGCTTAGTTAACTGTAACTTTAAACAGTTATTGAAACTATGTGAATATTTAATTTCCAAAACTGCTATCCAAGGGGCATTCCTCATTCTTTATCAACATTATCGGCGTTTTGCAATAGCTGATTTCTGCGCTGAAAACAAACCGCCCCAGAGGTTGAAATCTAATCTAAAGAACAATATCCGGCGCAGCAGCATCAATTAGCCCATTAGAATAGAGATAATGGTGCGACAATAATTTTGCTCCTTATCTCATTTTATAATGAAAAAAATAGTGAGGATTTATATTCATCGCTAAGCTTCGTGGTTTTAGGGAAGGTGTGATCAAAGGGGCTTGTTGCGTGTTTGTGCGCCTTCTTGCCTAAACGCGCATTTAATTTTAATGAGATCATGCAAAAAAATAAAAAATGCACTAAAATGCATGCAATTGCAGGAGTGTGCATGTTATTTCGTAGTTGAGTGTATTTTTAATGCCGGGCAACTTCTTGTTTTATTTGTGAATCTTTTAGGGGTGTAGATATATGTGTGGAATCGTTGGTGCTGTAGCACAGAGAGATGTTGCTGAAATCTTAGTAGAAGGTCTGCGTCGCCTAGAATATCGCGGCTACGACTCTGCTGGTGTTGCTGTTGTAGATAGTGAAAAAACCCTGACGCGTGTTCGTCGTTTGGGTAAAGTAAAAGAGCTCTCGGATGCTATTGAAGTGAGCCCTGTTAGCGGCGGAACCGGTATTGCCCATACCCGCTGGGCAACACATGGTGAACCTTCTGAAATTAATGCTCACCCGCACGTTTCAGGTGATATTTCAGTGGTACATAACGGTATTATTGAAAACCACGAGACACTGCGTGTAATGCTGCAGGAGCGAGGTTATCTTTTTGTTTCTCAGACAGATACAGAAGTTATTGCTCACTTAGTTGAGTGGGAGCGCCGTACATCAGAAACCTTAGTTGAAGCGCTGCAAAAGACAGCTGTGCAGCTTGAAGGCGCTTATGGCACGGTTGTGCTTGACCGTCGCGAGCCTGAGCGTATTGTTGTTGCACGTTCTGGTAGCCCGATTGTTATAGGTTTAGGTATCGGTGAAAACTTTCTTGCATCTGATCAGTTGGCGTTGTTAAGTGTAACGCGTCGTTTTATGTATCTTGAAGAGGGTGATGTCGCTGAAATTACGCGTCGCAATGTTAGCATCTTTGATGCTTCCGGATCTGCAGTTGAGCGTGAGGTTATTGAATCAACTGTTGAGCATGATGCGGGCGACAAAGGGAAATACCGTCACTTTATGCAGAAAGAGATCTTCGAACAACCTTCAGCATTGAGCAGTGTGATGGAAGGGCGTATCAGCCAGGATCGCGTATTGGTTGAAGGGATAGGTAATGGTGCCAAAGAGATTCTAAGTAAGGTTGAGCATGTACAGATCATCGCTTGTGGTACCTCCTACAATTCAGGTATGGCAGCGCGTTATTGGTTTGAAGCACTCGCTGGTGTTAGCTGTGATGTGGAAATCGCTTCAGAATTCCGTTACCGTGATTTTGTGGTGCGTCCGAATAGCTTGTTGTTAACGCTTTCACAATCAGGGGAAACTGCCGATACTCTGGCCGCATTGCGTTTGGCAAAACAGAAAGGTTATATGTCAGCGATGACAATCTGTAATGTATCGGGCTCCTCACTGGTGCGTGAATCGGATCTGGCCTTTATGACCCGTGCCGGTACTGAAATTGGTGTAGCTTCAACGAAAGCCTTTACCACACAATTAGCCGCTATGCTAATGATGGTGACAGCGATAGGTAAAGAAAAAGGGGTGATCGATGATAATAAAGAAACGAAAATCGTAAAAGCTTTGCACTCATTACCTGCGCAGATTGAAAAAGCGTTGGCTTTTGATGAATCTATTAAAGCGCTTGCAGTTGATTTTGCCGATAAGCACCATACGTTATTCTTAGGTCGTGGTGAGTTTTATCCAATCGCAATGGAAGCGGCGTTGAAATTAAAAGAGATCTCCTATATTCATGCAGAAGCTTATGCGGCAGGTGAATTAAAACATGGCCCGTTAGCGCTGATTGATGCTGATATGCCGGTAGTGGTGGTTGCTCCAACCAACGATCTGTTAGAAAAACTTAAATCCAATATTGAAGAGGTGCGCGCTCGAGACGGCCAACTTTATGTATTTGCAGATGAATCTGCTGGTTTTGAAGCTTGTGACGGGATGAAAATTATCACTCTGCCTCATGTTGATGAGATTATTGCGCCTATCTTCTACACTGTACCAATGCAGTTATTAGCCTACCATGTGGCATTAATTAAAGGTACTGATGTGGATCAGCCGCGTAACCTGGCTAAAGCGGTTACGGTTGAGTAACGGCTAGCTAGAAAAGCGCTTGTTGTTGTGGGAGAGTAATAAAGATTCATATCAAGTATCATACTAAAATGGCGATGTTTGCTTAGGCTCATCGCCATTCCTATTACAAAAATACCCTTTTTCTTCTTATTAGCGTTTATTTTAACCAGCAAGATTGCTCAGATGTTTATGCGGATTGATATTAGGTAAAACCTTGAAGCATACCTTGAATCCTAAATGTTATTAGGATGAGATGTTCTGCATTTTGGGACTATTCAAAGGAAGTTCTATTTTGAATCAGTGTATTAAACGTTTGATGTCGGCTTTTTATCATAAAGGAGTGGAGACATTCTCTTCTTAAAAGAGAAAACCATCCTGATATTGACCAGTCGCTACGGCTCTGGAAATATTATCGAAAAATGGGTAAGAGGGCCCCGACAGAAATGGCGGGATCCTCTTACTGCTTGCCTTAAATATCAGGCCATTTCTGTTGATACTTTTGGCTCAGCCGCTATTGTCGGAGAAGGGGCATTGTCTTTGCGTCTGGAAATCGTACCATCTGCATTCTGCCAGAAAATACCAATGCCCATCACTGTTATAACATAAGCGAGAATAGGGCAGATCCAGTTAATTAATGCATAAGGCGCGTAACTGAATGCGTCTACGCCGAGAACGCCATACATGTAAGCACCGCATGCTGTCCATGGAATCAGTGCTGAAGTCAGGGTGCCGCTATCTTCAAGTGTTCTGGAAAGCATGCGCGGAGCCAGCCCCATTTTGTCGAAGGCAGGCTTGAAAGTTCGGCCCGGAACAATAATACCGAGGAACTGGTCACCAAGAAAAACATTGGCAAGGAAACTTGAAGCCAGGGTTGAGCCTATCAATGAGCTTGGTTTGCGGATCATTTTGCCCAAGGTTCCCAGAATACTTTCCAGGAAGCCGCATTTTTCCATGATGCCTCCGAAAGACAGCGCGCATAAAATGAGCGAGATGGTCCACATCATATGGTCAAGGCCGCCACGAGAGAGCAGCTTGTCGACAACGGCTACGCCGGTTTCAGATGTAAAGCCGTAGTGGATGATAGCGATCAGCTTGGTAAAGGTAACGCCCTGTACACCAATGGCAATCGCTCCGGCAAGAATAACTCCGACAATTAAAGAGGGGATCGCCGGTAGTTTTTTTGCTGCAGCAAAAAGGATGAAAGCGGGCGGAATCATGGTTAGCAGACCCAGAGAAAAGTTCGTATCTAGCGTTGTGGAAATCAGGCTGATCTGCTCAACAGAGCTCAAATCTCCGCTGAAATTAAAGCCCATTATCGTATAAACTACGCCGGCGATAATAAATGTCGGGATAGTTGTCCACATTAATGCGCGGATGTGATCAAACAGATCGCCTCCTGCAATTGCTGGAGCGAGGTTGGTAGTATCGGACAGGGGAGACATTTTATCACCGAAGTAGGCGCCGGACACTACAGCCCCTGCTGTCATCGGGGCGGGGATTCCGAGAGCACTGCCGACACCCATAAGCGCAAGGCCGACGGTGCCTGCAGTTGTCCATGAAGAGCCGGTCGCAAGAGCGACAATTGAACAGAGGAACAGTGTTGCAATCAGGAAGAACTCCGGTGATAAAATTTTCAGGCCGAAGTAGATCAATGTTGGAACAGTTCCGGAGGCAATCCAGCTGCCGACCAGAAGTCCAACCAGCATGAGGATAATGATCGGAATCAGTGCTGTATTTATCCCGTCTGAAATCCCTTTCTGCATTTCACTCCAGGGATTTTTGAGAACAATGGTGCCGACAAATGCGCATATTCCGGCAGAGATAATCATCGGGATGTGGGCATCAACCCCTAATTTTATCACTGAAAACCCTATCGTGAATGCACATAAGAGAAATACTGACAGCGATAAGCCGAAGGAAGGTATTTTTTTAACTTCCTCGGGTGAGACTTTCTGGTTTAGCATGGTAAATGATCCTTATAATGGATGTTTAAAGTTTGTCAATTACATGAATAACATCGTCATAAATAACCTGTGTACATGTATATACAATCTTGGTTGGGATAGGTTAAGCAATCTCTATGCCACAATAAAAATTTTTTGTATTGTCTTATTATCCACTGAATTAGGGGATATTTGCGCTATATCGTGCTGCTCTAGCTGCTGCAATAGAGCACTATTGGTGCAAGCGCGCACCAACAGCGGGCTTACATCTGGCACAGGAAATAGCTGCTCAATCTTGCTTGTTAAAATTAACTGCAGCTCTGCTGCTCCCAATTACACTGGCCAGCTATTACGTAATAAAACGCCTTTGTCATTAATTGCTGCTGCGCGATATCAGATCATTTACTGACCTGGTTTTGGCTTATTTAAAAAGGCTGAGATAGCTGCGCTCTTACGGCGGGGCTTTTTATAAGGGTTACGAGGCAAGAAGTAAAGAGCTTAAAACAGAGTATAATCTGCGCCATTGTATAGCCAACTACCTGAAAATGCCGGTTCAGAGAGTTGCGCGGATGTCAGATCCGGCTTTCTAGCGAAGCAGATTCAAATAGTTTGGACATATTAGATAATTGATCTTGTATTGGCGACGTAAACAGAAAACGTGTTAGTTAATGATACTCTCAATCAGTGCATCATCGGCGATAGTTGGAATGGTCACCTTCAGTTTAGGCTCTGCTGCCATTGCTCTTTTAATTGCAAAAATAGCACCTTCATTTCTCGCCCAGTTTCTTCTTGATATGCCGTTATTCACATCCCAATGCAGCATCGATTTTAATCTGCGGTCACAATCTTGCGAACCATCAAGCAGCATACCGAAACCGCCGTTAATCACTTCGCCCCAGCCGACACCGCCACCATTGTGTATGCTCACCCAGGTTGCGCCCCGGAATGAATCACCAATCACGTTTTGAATCGCCATATCTGCTGTAAACTGGGAGCCGTCATAGATATTCGATGTCTCTCTATAGGGGGAATCGGTACCGGATACATCATGATGATCTCGTCCAAGAATAACCGGTGCAGAGATGCGACCCGCTTCGATTGCATTGTTAAACGCTTCAGCAATCTTCATGCGTCCTTCGGCATCGGCATATAAAATTCTCGCTTGCGAGCCGACCACCAGTTTGTTCTCTTTGGCCTCTTTAATCCAAAGCAGGTTATCGGCAATCTGCTGTTTAATCTCAGCAGGCGCTTCATGATACATAGCCTCAAGTACCTCGGCAGCAATCTGATCTGTGGTATCAAGATCTTTGGGATCAGATGAGGAACAAACCCACCTGAACGGCCCGAAACCATAATCAAAACAGATTGGTCCCATAATATCCTGAACATAGGAAGGGTACTTGAATGAACCGTCCTCCTGCACAATATCAGCACCGGCGCGGCTCGCTTCAAGCAGGAAAGCATTACCGTAATCGAAGAAATACATCCCTTTTGCGGTCAGTTTATTAATCGCTGCAACATGTCTTTTTAATGAATCCTGAACCGCTTTTTTGAATTTCTCCGGCTCATTTGCCATCATTTCATTGGACTCTTCAAAACTATAACCGACAGGGTAGTAGCCACCGGCCCAGGGGTTATGCAGCGAGGTCTGATCCGAGCCAAGGTCGATAGCTATCTCTTCAATAGTCAGTCTTTCCCAAAGATCAACGATATTGCCAAGATAAGCCAAAGAGACAGGGATATTTTCTTGTACCGCCAATTTCACTCGGGCAATCAGCTCCTCCATCTCTTCATGAATTTCATCAACCCAACCCTGCTGATGTCTTTTATAGGCTGCTTTGGGGTTAACTTCAGCAACGATACCGATAGTTTTGGCAATAACCGCTGCTTTTGGTTGCGCGCCACTCATACCACCCAGTCCGGAAGTAACAAAAATAGGCAGTTTGGATGGATCGCGATCTTTTATCATTCGCGCGGCATTTAAAACGGTAATCGTCGTGCCATGCACAATTCCCTGCGGGCCGATATACATAAATGAACCGGCAGTCATCTGCCCATATTGAGTCACACCAAGCGCATTAAATTTTTCCCAATCGTCCGGTTTGGAGTAGTTGGGGATCATCATGCCATTTGTGACAACCACGCGTGGTGCCTCTTTATGGGAAGGATATAAACCCATCGGGTGACCTGAATATAAAACTAAAGTCTGTTGATCGGTCATCTCGGCAAGGTATTTCATGGTCAGACGGTATTGAATCCAATTAGAGAATACAGAGCCGTTACCACCATAAGTGATCAGCTCTTCAGGATGCTGAGCAATCGCATCGTCAAGATTGTTATTGAGCATCAGCATAATCGCTGCGGCCTGTTTGGATTGATGAGGAAAATCATGGATCGATCTTGCTGTAATCGCATAAGTCGGCATAAAGCGATACATATAAATTCGCCCGTAAGCTTCAAGCTCCTGATAAAATTCTTTAGCCAGGATCTCGTGGTGCTCTTTAGCAAAATATCTTAACGCATTTTTAATGGCTAATTTTTTCTCAACTTTAGTGAGAATATCTTTTCGTTTAGGCGCATGGCTTAGGTTCTCATTGCGCGCTCTTTGGGGTGGTAAGACCTTGGGGATCCCCTCTAAAACCATCTCTTTAAAACTCATTTCACTCATCATAAACCTCGTTATTCTTTTTAATATTAGTGTTGGTGTGCATCTAATAATGACACTATCAGTTGTTGCAGGAGGGCGCTAAGCTGCTGCTTTTTCGTCATATCCAACTGGTAGTTTTCACTATTGTCAGCCAGGTAAGTTGCCTGCGACAGCTCCAGCTGAATAGCATGGATATTCTGCTCCGGTTGCCCGAAAAAGCGGGTGATATAACCCCCTTTAAACCGACCATTACAGACATGGCTATAGTCACTTGCCGCAATGATTTCATCCAAATCCGCTAACAAGTCGGGAGCACAAGCGACGCCGTCATTATTGCCGAAGTTAAAGTCCGCTAATTTTCCTGTAAACAACATGGGGACCTGCGCCGCTATGCTGTGCGCATCAAACAGGATGGCGTAGCCAAACTTGGTTTTGAGTCGTGCCAGTTCAGTCGCTATCTTGTGATGGTAAGGCTGCCAGATCTCATTTTTAATCTGTTCTTTTAGGGCATCGCTATGCTGCTTACCCGGTAAAAAAACCGGGCTGTCGGCAAACAAAATATCCGGGAAAAGGCCGGTTGTTTTACTGCTGTATAGCGGTTTGTCATCAACAGGACGGTTCAAATCAACCACATAACGTGAATAATTGGCACTGATAACACTGACCTCAAGATCCGGCAGAAAGTCATACAGTTCAGGAATATACCAGTCTGTATCGGGCAATAATCTAGCCTTGTCAGTCAACCTTTGCTGCATGTCCGGCAACAGGGAGAGTCCTGAGTGAGGCATGCTCACCAGGAGCGGGCTATTACCTTGCTGAAAGTTAAAAGGGTTGTCTATGTTAACCATTGCTGATTTCTCCTGCTTTAACTCGGGTTTTAACAAGATCACCGCCAAGCCAGTAGCTCAGCTCACCCGGACTTTCCACATCCCAACAGACAAAATCAGCCATCTTACCTAAGCTCAGTTCGCCGTGGCTGGCAGACAGGCCAAGTGCTTTGGCTGCATGAACGGTGGTTCCGGCCAAGGCCTCTTCAGGGGTTAAGCCGAACAGGGTACAGGCCATATTCATCATCAGACGTAACGACAGTACAGGAGAAGTACCTGGATTCGCATCGCTGGCGATAGCGATCGGCACTTTATAGCGGCGCAATAACGCAACCGGTGGTTTTTGTGTCTCTTTTAAAGTGAAAAATGCGCCGGGTAACAGCACGGCAACGGTGCCGGATTCAGCCATTGCTGCCACATCTTCTTCAGTAAGATATTCCAGATGATCGGCGGAGAGAGCCTGGTAACGAGCCGCCAGCTTGGAACCCCCTAAAGAGGACAACTGCTCGGCATGGAGTTTAACCGGCAAGCCCAGAGATTGTGCCACGTTAAAATAACGCTGCACTTGCGCCGGGCTAAAAGCTATCCCTTCACAAAAAGCATCGACGGCATCGGCAAGACCTGATTTGGCGATTTGCGGTAACAGCTCATTACACAGATAATCGATATAGTCATCGCCACGCCCTTCAAACTCAGGCGGTAGCGCATGTGCGGCTAAACAGGTGGTTTTGATCTCTACCGGTAAATCATCACTTAATGAACGTGCTACCTGTAACATTTTCGCTTCATGCTCAAGTGACAGGCCATAACCCGATTTGATTTCCAGCGTCGTTACACCGTCTTTGATGAGTGAAAGCAAGCGGCGTTTCGCAGAGGCAAATAACTGTTGCTGGCTCTCTTCCCGGGTTGCTCTTACTGAATAAGCGATCCCGCCGCCATTTTCAGCGATTTCCTGATAACTGACGCCATTCAGCCTCTGTTCAAATTCGTTGGCTCGATTGCCGCCGAAAACAAGGTGAGTATGGCAGTCAATTAATCCCGGGGTGACCCAGCCGCCGCTGAGATCATGTTCACTTTCTGCTTCATAAACGGCTAAATCCGCTTTTTTACCAATCCAGCTGATACGTTGATTTTCAACAGCAATTGCAGCGTTTTCTATACTCTGATAGTGACCATTAACCATAGTGGCGAGGTGGAAACCGTACCAGAGTGAATCAAATTTCAGGCTATTACTCATGATCCCCTCGTTATTGTTTTATAGCTCAACTAGTTGCAGGCTCTCACTGTGTGCGTATGTTCTTAACATTAGGGGCGGCACAGCGAGTCTCTTTTATTTAACGCTTTTTAAAAACAAGCGGCTGCAGCTGTTACTTAACAACTTGGTAACAGACCGACAGGCATCAGGGCGTTATGTACGGCTTCAGCCAGCAGGCTGTTGGCTTTTTCAATATCAGCCGCGAAATAACGGTCTTTATCATAAAAAGGCACACGCGCCCGAAGATCTGCTTTGGCTTGCTCCAGCAGTTCGGTCGATTTAAGTGGCGCACGGAAATCCAGACCTTGCACTGCCGATAGAATTTCTACCGCTAAGATGCCACGCGTGTTTTCAGACATATCTTTGAGACGGCGCGCCGCAAAGGTTGCCATGGAAACATGGTCTTCCTGATTTGCCGAAGTGGGTAAACTGTCCACGGAAGCCGGATGCGCAAAGGTTTTGTTTTCACTGGCGAGGGCTGCCGCTGTCACTTGTGCAATCATAAAGCCGGAGTTGACACCGCCATTATTAACCAGGAAAGGCGGCAGCTTACTCAAGTTGCTGTCAATCAGTAAAGCCATACGGCGTTCTGACAAACTGCCTATTTCAGCAATTGCCAGCGCGAGGTTGTCAGCGGCAAAAGCAACAGGCTCAGCATGGAAGTTGCCACCGGAAATGATGTCTCCTTCAGCAGCAAAGACTAGCGGGTTATCTGATACGGAATTGGCTTCAACTAACAGCGTTTTCGCTGAATTACGGATTTGATCCAGACAGGCTCCCATCACCTGCGGCTGGCAACGTAACGAGTAAGGATCCTGCACTTTTTCACAGTCAATATGTGATTCGCTTAACTCACTGCTAGCGGTGAGCAGGTGGCGGTATGCGGCCGCCGCATCGATTTGCGTTTGATGCCCGCGAACCTGATGAACACGCGCATCAAAAGGACGGCGACTGCCCAGCGCTGCTTCAACAGATAATGCGCCACAAACAGTAGCCGACGCATAAAGGTCTTCAGCATGGAATAACCCTTCCAGTGCAAAAGCGGTTGAAGCCTGGGTACCGTTAAGTAACGCTAAGCCCTCTTTTGGCGCAAGGGTGATCGGCGCTAAGCCGGCAATGGCTAATGCTGTCTTCCCGGAAATGATTTCACCCTTGTAACGTGCCTGACCTTCACCTAAAAGCACCGCACTCATATGCGCCAGGGGAGCCAGATCGCCGGAAGCGCCTACCGAGCCTTTTTGCGGGATACAGGGATAAACCTCTTTGTTGATCAAGGTTAATAACGCTTCAATTACAGACAGACGAATGCCTGAAAAACCACGTGCCAGGCTGTTCACTTTTAGCGCCATGATAAGTTTAACGGTGGCATCACTCATTAACTCACCAATGCCTGCGGCATGGGATAAGACGATGCTGCGTTGCAGAGTATCCAGATCTTCTGCTGCAATACGGGTATTAGCGAGTAAGCCAAATCCGGTATTAATACCGTAAACGGTACGGTTTTCAGCGATAACATCGTTGACAACCTGCGTGCTGGCGTGAATGTCTGCAAACGCGCTTTGATCTAATGATAATTTAACCTGCCGGCGGCTAATCCTGCGCAATTCTGCCAGGGTGATTTTTCCAGGTACTATGGTAAGTTCAAACATGAATTCTGTGCTCCGCAATCTCTGTTATTTAGTATTGTTAGTCTGTGTTGCTGCAACCCTAGGCAGGTTCAAAGCTTGTTCTTTAATGCGTAGGTCTATTTCCAGCCTGGGAATAGGTGATGCTGAATTTTGCAATCAAATACATCAAACCATGCATGTATATACAAGTTATGGTAAACAATAGAAGCAAATGTGATTTAGCGCAAGTCTTTTTTAGGGAGAAACGGATAAAAGTTAAATAAAAAGCAAGGTCGAACGCCTTGCTGTATTGCTGATACGGGTGTTTATTGGGTGGAAAACTGGCGTTCAAAGTGACCAAATAATTGAAATCTTGATCCGGGTGATAACAGTCGCGCAGTGGTGACCAGCTGCTCTTTAGACCAGGTACGGCGCTTTATTTGTAAACAGGGTTCGTTTTTGTCTATCTTTAACAACTCACATTCAGCGGGCGTTGCCAGCACCGCTTCAACCAGATGTTCGCCTTCTGTCATGGGCGCGACTTTCATTAGGTAAGCATAAGCCGTATTGAGCTGGAAATCCTGTTTATCATAGTCAGGTGCCAGAATGGCATTGACCACACGCTCTTCAATTTGAATCGGCAGATCATTTTCGAAGTGCAGAATTTTAGCACGAAAGATACTGTGGTTAGTACGAACCCCTAGATTCATCGCTTCTTCCATATTCGCTTTGGCACGCGTGATCTCGATTAATTGGGCTCTGTGTTGATGTCCGCGCGCGGCGATTTCATCCGCAATATTGTGTACTTCAAAGAGGGCGGAATGGGTCTTTTTTTTGGCAACAAAGGTGCCAACCCCTTGTTGTCTTACTAACACCCCTTCATCTGTTAGTTCCCGCAGGGCGCGGTTGACCGTCATGCGACTGACGCTCAGGGCTTTAACCATCTCAGATTCAGATGGGACTCTCTGATCAGCATGCCACTCTCCGCTATTAATTTTCTGGCAGATAGCTTGTTTTACCCGCGCATAAATGGGTGCAGGCGAATCTTCAATTGACTGAGATAGGCTGAGCATCATGCTGCTGGTTGTCTCTTCCATGTTTGTACCTCGTTTAATAAGCGCTAGCAGTGCTAAGCATTTTGTTTAATCTGAATTATAACCAGTAATCAAGATACATCACAGTACTGGTATAGGAAAATTTTAACTTGTATATACGACTTGGTTTCAGCTACACTTAAACTAGTCATAATGAGTCAGTGGAGAGAGATGATGGCAAGCCAGGTCTATTTTGCCGAACAAGCTTTATTACCCCAGGGTTGGGGAAAAAATGTTCGTATCGAAGTGCTTGACGGGGTGATCCTGAAAATCACAGAAAATGCACAAGCCGATGATGCTATTCGCTTAAGCGGGCCGACTTTACCGACCATGGCAAACCTCCATTCGCACGCCTTTCAACGAGCGATGGCTGGTATGGCGGAGGTCAGCCTGAATCCTAATGACAGCTTTTGGAGCTGGCGTGAGCTTATGTACAAAATGGTGCAGAAACTGACACCGGATGATCTGCGCATTATTGCTACGCAGCTTTATATCGACATGCTGAAAGCGGGTTACAGCCAGGTGGCGGAATTTAATTACCTGCATCATCAGCAAAATGGTCAGGCGTATGCGCAGCTTAATGAGATGGCGCAGCAATTAATGCAGGCTGCCGATGCGGCGGGTTTGGGATTAACCTTACTGCCGGTACTGTACAGCCATTCCGGGTTTGCCGGGCAAGCTCCCAATGCCGGGCAAAGGCGTTTTATTAACACTACTGAGCAATATCTGGCGCTTCATCAAGCCTGTGAAAAAATCCTATCTGAAAATAAGTTACATCAATTAGGTCTCTGTTTTCATTCTTTAAGAGCCGTTACCCCAAGACAGATTAAGGAGGTGATGGCGGCAACATCTGCGCAACTGCCTATTCATATCCATATTGCCGAGCAGCAAAAAGAGGTGCAGGATTGTCTGGCCTGGAGCGGACAGCGTCCGGTGCAGTGGTTGGCTAATGAAATCGGTTTGGATGAGCGCTGGTGTTTGGTGCATGCCACGCATCTTAGCAATGATGAGGTGTTGTCTATTGCAGATAGTCGGGCAGTAGCGGGGTTATGTCCAACGACAGAGGCCAATCTCGGAGATGGGATTTTTCCTGCGGTTGACTTTATACAGGCACAAGGACGATGGGGCA
>DATCZZ010000392.1:0-4872 GCA_036525635.1 Psychromonas sp.
CGACCGCTTTTGGGCCTACCGCGCGGCCAATAAAACCAGCAAGCAGTAAAATAGTGAGGATATAGGGTAAAACCTCGATCATCTGCACGGGTATTTCGCCGATAATGGGCAGCTCAGTCCCCTGCAGGCGCACCGCAAGCGCGTCTAAAAAACCGAATAATAGACACCCCAATAATACCGGAACAGGTGTCCATTTCCCAAAAATCAAAGCCGCGAGGGCGATAAACCCCTTACCCGCACTCATATTAGGAACAAAACCCGCACTATGTGCAGTCGACAAATAAGCGCCGGCAAGACCCGTCAAAATACCAGCCATCATTAATGCACGGTACCGGATCCAGGCGACCGAGATACCTGCGGTATCAACCGCATGCGGATTTTCACCTGCGGCGCGAAGACGCAGTCCAAAACGGGTTTTAAAGAGTATCCACGCGCAAACCGGCACCAAGAGTAACGCCAGATAAACTAAAATATTATGACCGGAAATCAATTCACTGTAGAACAGCCCGATCACCGGGATATCGGCCACTGCCTGTGCCCCCGGTAAGGTGATCGGAGTAAAACGTTGTGAATCAAGTAAAGCCGGCGTCTGTCCGCCTAAACCAAACCAATAACGCCCTAAAGTAACGGTTAACCCCACTGCCAGCATATTGATTGCTACACCAGAAACAATTTGGTCACCGCGATGGGTAATAGAGGCAAAACCGTGCAACATAGACAACGAAAAACCGACCCCCATCGCCACCAGCAAACCCAGCCATACCGAGCCGGTCACTGAAGCCGTTGCAGCAGCGGAAAATGCCGCAGACAACATTTTCCCTTCAAGGGCGATGTTTACCACCCCAGCCCGTTCCGAAAAAAGACCGGCCAGTGCGGCCAGTATCAAAGGCGTTGATACCCTAAAAGTGGCATCTAAGATTAAGATCAGATTCTCATACATAACTTAGCGCTCCGATGTGATGCTGTTAAGGGATGCTTTTTTACGCTCATCCAGGAAGACAAATAAACGCTCTGCCGGTTTCACCAGCATATAAGCTAATGCCCCGCTAAAGAGAACCACTAACGCCTGCACAACCTGGATCATCTCCCGGTCGATGTTCGGAAAGTCAAAAGAGAGTTCAGCGCCCCCCTGATAAAGTACACCAAATAATAAACTCGCGAGAATAATGCCGAGGGGATGGTTACGCCCAATAAGACAGACGGCAATCCCGGTAAAACCATATCCGGCAACAAAATCCAATTTCAGCTGATGGCTATAGCCCTGCACTTCATTAATCCCGAGCAGCCCCGATAATGCGCCGGAGATAAGCATAACGATAATGGTCAGCTTTTTATAATTAATCCCGCCATACTGTGCAGCACTCGGACTCGAACCCATTGCCCGGATAGCGTATCCCCAACGCGTTCTCCATAACAGTATCCAGACCAGCAGGGAGCAGATTAAGGCAATGAAGAAACTCATATTCAGCGGCGATTGTTCAAAAGACAATCCGAACCAGGCCAGCATCTCATGGAACATGGGTAATTTGGCGCTCTCTGCGAAAAGTCGCGATACAGGCGCCATTTGCCCATCGAGTTTAAAAACATTAACCATTAAATAAACCATCAGGGAAGACGCGATAAAGTTAAACATAATGGTAGTGATAACAATATGGCTACCGCGATAGGCTTGCAGATAGGCCGGAATAAACGCCCACAGCGCACCAAAGGTGATACCGGCAAAGATCGTAATAGGTAGAATAGCCCAGAAAGGCAAGCTACTGTCCAATGCCAGACAGGCCATACCAACACCCAGCCCGCCCATATAAGCCTGCCCCTCACCGCCGATATTAAACAGCCCGGCAGAGAAAGCCACGGCCACGGCTAAACCGGTAAAAATAAAGTTAGTGGCATAATACAAGGTATATCCAATCCCCTCCTGATACCCCAAAGCGCCCCTCACCATTGCCTGTGCAGCTTCAATGGGATCAACTCCAACGGCAACAAAAATAACCGCTGAGAATGCAAATGCGAAGAAAATATTCAACAGAGGCAGGACAAAAATATTTACCCAGGCCGGGATTTTTGAGTCGTTCATAGCTGAGCTCCTGCAGCCGCTTTTACCTCATCGGGTAAAATATTTGCCATCATCATGCCAAGAATTTTCTCGTTAGCTTGTGCCGCGCTCACTTCTCCAACAATATTGCCATCAAACATTACAATTATTCTATCCGCTAAGGCCATAATTTCATCCAGTTCTACCGACACAAGTAAGATACCTTTACCTTGATCCCGTAACTCAACAATACGTTTATGGATAAACTCTATCGCCCCGATATCCACGCCTCGAGTGGGCTGACCAACCAGCAGCAGATCCGGGTTCTGATCAACTTCACGGGCAATAATCAATTTCTGCTGATTACCACCGGAAAATAATGAGCTGCGCAACTTAGGATTGCGTGGCCGAACATCCCACTCCTCCATCAGACGCACACACTCCCGGGTAATAACCTTAGGTTTGTTCATTACCTTACCATTGTATTTATCCTGATTCTGATAACCGAGAATCGCCGACTCTTCGGCAGAAAAAGATTTAATCAGCCCCATGCTTAATCTGTCTTCCGGAATATGAGCAACACGTAATTGCCGCATACTATCCGGCGTCGCCGGATGACGGGCATCGATACGGGTAGCACCAATCTTAATGGTTCCGCTGGTGGGTGTTAGCAATCCGGCTAAGATATTGATTAATTGCGATTGCCCATTGCCGGATACACCAGCAACCCCGACAATCTCACCGGCTTTGACATGCATTGAAACAGCTTTAAGGCGATCTACCCCCATCGCGTCGGTGTAGGTTAACTGCTCCGTCGATAATAATACTTGCTTAGGAGTCGCTGCATCTTTCTCTACTTTTAACCTTACCTTACGTCCGACCATCAAATCGGCTAACTCTTCTTTATCTGTCTCTTTGGTTTTTCGATGGGCAACCATCTCCCCCTGACGCATCACAGAGACATGATCCGTCGCGGCGAGAATCTCTCTTAATTTGTGCGTGATCAGTATTATCGTCACACCTTGATTGCGCAGCGCAGCAAAAATATTGAATAGATGATCGGTTTCCTGAGGGGTTAATACTCCCGTGGGCTCATCCAGAATAAGCATTTTAGCACCACGATATAGCGCTTTTAAAATCTCAACCCGCTGCTGTAAACCAACGGGCAAATCTTCAATCAAAGCATCAAGCGGCACATCCAGCTGATACTCTTTGGCAAGGCGTTGTAATTCTGAGCGCGCTTCAGTTAAACTGGATTTTATTAACATGCCATTTTCAGCACCCAAAATCACATTTTCAAGTACAGAGAAGTTCTCAATCAACATAAAGTGCTGATGCACCATGCCGATCCCATGACTGATTGCTTGTTTAGAGCTGGAAAGTTTATATACTGTTCCGGCTATTTTAATTTCACCTGAATCTGCACTGTAAAACCCATAAATGATATTCATCAAAGTGGATTTACCCGCGCCATTTTCACCGATAATACCGTGAATAGTGCCGGCAGGAACCTGCAGGTTTATATTTTTATTTGCATGCACCGCACCGAATTTTTTATCAATGCCAGTGAGCTCCAGAGCAAAGTCGGTATTGTTAGTGAGTGTTGACATAGCATATTTTCTTATCGTTAAAAAAAAGCTCCCGCACTAAAGTAAGGGAGCGCTTTATGACTTATTATAAGTTCAGCTTAATACTTACAGCTATTATCGACCATGTAATCATGGACTTGAATTTCACCCGCTACAATTTTAGCTTTGATATCAGCGATTCTCGCTTCCATTTCAGGCGTCACCAAATCACGGTTATACTCATCTAACGCCCAATCAACACCATTTTCTTTCAGGCCGCGATTGTCGATACCGGCAGTAAAACGGCCAGCCTGCGCTTCTTTAAATATATCGTATGTCGCGACACCTACGCGCTTAACCATAGAGGTTAACATCACCCCCGGGTGTAAATAGTTTTGGTTTGAATCAACGCCAATGGCAAACTTACCTTCGTCTTTAGCCGCCTGATAAACGCCGATGCCTGTCCCGCCCGCAGCAGCAAAAACAACATCAGCACCTTTAGTAAACTGACTCTTAGTCAGCTCAGCACCTCGCGCCGGATCCGCCCAAGCTGCATTAGTTGAACCAGTCATGTTCTGCAATACCTGTGTATCTTTGCTGATGTATTTAGCACCCTGCTCATAGCCACAGGCAAATTTCCGAATGAGCGGGATATCCATCCCCCCGACAAAACCTACTTTAGCGCTTTTAGACTTTAGTGCAGCGAGGGCACCGACCAGGAATGAACCTTCATGCTCTTTAAACACCAGCGATTTAACATTAGGCAGATCCACAACGGAATCAATAATCACAAATTGTGTATCCGGGTATTTTTTAGCTATTTTTTCCAGTGCCGAGCCATACATAAAACCAACAGCAACAATTGGGCTATACCCACGGCGAGCTAAACGCTCAAGTCCCTGCTCGCGCTGCGCGTCATTCGCCGGGACAAAATCACGCACCTCTATTTTCGTGTCTGCGGTGAATTTCGTCGCACCATTTTGAAAAACAGCCTGACTGAAAGATTTATCAAATTTACCCGATGAGTCATAGGCAACTGCAGGTTTAAAATCAGCAGCATTGACAACAAATGAACATAAAGCGAGCGACACAGCCGCCGCAGTGGTGCTTAGCATTTTTTTCATAAAAATCCTCAGTATGTAAGTAAGTCGTTTCTACGCTAAAGGTATTTAATATTTTCAATCAGTAAGACGATGCACATAGTTGCTGCAGTTGCGTATGGTCTGATTTTGCCAGTTCTATTCAGGAAGAATAATCAGGTAAATATAG
>DATCZZ010000393.1:0-4784 GCA_036525635.1 Psychromonas sp.
CACCACGCAGGTCGGTGCCTAACAGCTCACGCACTACTTTGGTTGATAAATCCTGGCTTAACAGATAATAAAGCTTGGCAATCACTGTTTCTGTGGTCATATCCAAGCCGCTAATCACGCCCGCTTCACTTAGTGCATGGCCGGTGGCATACCCTTCCATATTGACACTGCCCTTCAGGCACTGACTGCAGTTGACAATTAAAATGCCGCGATCGGATGCTTCTTTTAAGGTGGCTAGCAATTGCTCGTCCTGCTGCGCATTACCCACGCCGTAAGTCAGTAATACCAGTGCCTCTAACGGGCTTTTCAATAGGTTATCCAGGACTTGCCAGTCCAGGCCGGGGAAAAGATGCAGTATGGCAATCGAATGCGCATGAATATCACTGATGCGTAAGCGTTTATTAATTGATTTTTGGGTAATACCGGCAATATTATTAATTTCAATACCCGCTTCTAACAAAACGGGATAGTTAGGTGAAACAAAGGCACCAAATCCATCGGCATGTTGTTTCGTTGCACGGTTACCGCGGAATAGCTGATTATTAAAAAACACACAGACTTCATTAATGGGATGATGCGCAGCGATATATAAAGAATTTAATAAATTGGCACGGGCATCAGAGCGTAATTGGGAAAGCGGAATCTGCGATCCCGTTATAATCACCGGCTTGGATAAGTTTTCAAAGACAAAAGATAATGCCGAGGCAGTATAAGCCATAGTGTCTGTGCCATGCAGAATAATAAAACCATCAAAGTCTAGGTAGCGGGCTTGAATATCCTGTGCAAGCGCCTGCCATACGTCAGGCGAAACATTGGCAGAATCAATAAGCGGCTCATATTCATGAATCTCAAATTCAGGCATCTGCTCATGAAAAAATTCCGGCATCTTGGCAATGGTTTGTGAAAGATAACCCGCTACCGGAATATAACCATCTTTTGATGGTTTCATGCCGATCGTGCCGCCTGTATAGGCGATGTAAATTCTTTTTTTCTGTGCCATTTTTACTCTCTTTTTTGATCTTTTTACGCATTGCGTTCAGAAAGGTTTCCTTGAACTGTTTTTCACGCTTTAGTGCATGGAATTCTACTTTAAATTCAGCATGATCTGTTAATAATTCTGCTTTATGACAATCTACAGGCAAAAAAACGGCAAATTCACCGTCCGCGCAAGTTCAGAAAACTTATTTTTATTTATGGCGAAGGCCGCTTTCCCCCTATAGATAAAATTCGACACGCTAAAAGCAAAATATATTGATTTAAATCAATATATTTTTATCAAGAATAACCATCACAAACAAGCAACAGTGCCAACATCAATTTAACAATTATATTTTCTTTGTAACATCACAGCTTGAAGGCAGCTAAAAACAGGCAAAAATGTTACAGGATTTGTTAACGGCAAAACACCCTGCTTATATATTTTTTTGATGTTTTTCAGGCCCTTTTACAGGCTATTGACCTGAATCGGATAAATGATTAATTTGATCTGCATCAAATTTTTAACCTTAAATAGTGAGAGTCCTATGTCGAACTTTGAAATAACCCATCAAGCTCCCAGTAAAACATCTGAATACGTTGCTTATAAAATCACCCAATTTTTAAAATTTATGCTCAATATCTTCTACGGCACAAAATACGCGAAACGTGCTGTTATTTTAGAAACAATTGCGGCTGTGCCGGGCATGGTTGCAGGCATGTTCAATCACCTCAAAGCCCTGCGCCGTATGCGCGATGATCAGGGATGGGTGCGCGAATTATTAGATGAAGCGGAAAATGAACGTATGCACCTGATGATATTTTTAGATATCGCGAAACCGACTTGGATTGAGCGTACCCTGGTCTTGCTCGGGCAAGGCGCTTTTTTGCTTGTTTATAGCTTTTTATACCTTTTATCCTCTAAAACAGCGCACCGCGTGGTGGGATATTTTGAAGAGGAGGCTTGCAAAAGTTATACAGAGTTTTTACAGAAAATTGACGCGGGTGAAGTTGAAAATGTAGACGCACCGACAATCGCAAAAGATTATTACGCATTGGCAGATGACGCTTCATTACGGGATGTGGTGTTACGCATTAGAGAAGATGAAGCAAAACATCGCGACCGTAATCATGAATTTGCGGATTCCTTTGAAACAGGCGACCTGCCCGCCCATCAGCAGTGAGCATTTTTAACCGGCTAAGGTAATGTGATAAAACAGCTGAATATGTTTTATCACGGCCCTTCGCCTAACTCTCTTCTATCCAGTTTTTTACATCGGCAAAAGGGTATTTTTCTAATGCGGCAAAACCGCTTAGATTACGCACTTTGAGACGCGTGAAAATCGGGGTTGTTAATCCACAGAAAAAACGCGCCAGTAAAAGCGGGCTATTATGCTGGCCTAATTTGTTGCTAATATCAGCGCTTAACTGCTTGAAATTATATCCATTTAGGGGTTTTAAGGGTGGCGTTGCCGGCATAATGGCAGGGTAACCCGCGCAGACCGAACAATGGCCGCAGGGCTGCTGCAAGTTATTATCCGAAAAATAATCAGCCAGCTGCAGATTAAGGCACTTTTCACTGGCAAAAAAATTCAGTAAAAAATGGATGCGCTGCACTTCAGCTTGCTCTTTGTCATTAAAGCGCTGTACCAGTAACTCACGTAAATTGCCATTCAGCGCACTTTTTGCGACCCGGTATACCTGAGTCATCTGCTTACTCTGCAATTCGATCAGCCCCTGCTGATCAAGATAATCAATGGCGGTGATCACGCGCTGGCGATCTGAAGGGTAAATGGAGTGCATCTTGTCAAAATCAATGGTCGCCCAGCTCCGCGCTTTATTGGAGCTCTGCAATATCGCCTCGACAAAATGGTAACGCTCCTCTTTGAAGCGATCTAATAGCGCCTGTTCAGGTACTAAGAGTTTGTATTTATACTCAGCATAATAACTGTAAGCCGGCTGCAGCACTCCCTCCAATTCCAGGTAGACCAGTAAGGTTTTAAGTGCCAACAAACGGATATTGGATAAACTGGAGAGGCTGTTCATCAGCACTTCCCATTGCCCGTTTGTTTCCCCTATTTCGTTGAGCACAAAATCAATCGCACTCGGTTCGGGGGTATCGGCATAAACAAAATTTTCCAATATATTGATGTTATCTTTATTCGCCAATACCAGACAATCTGCCGGCCGCCCGTCACGCCCTGCCCTGCCGATCTCCTGTGCATAATTTTCTATCGATTTAGGCAGATCATAATGCACGACAAAAGCAATATCACTTTTATCAATGCCCATCCCAAAAGCGATTGTTGCAACAATTAAAGGCAACTCTCCGGACATAAACTGCTGTTGAATGGCCACCCGCCGCTCGTTGCCCATACCGGCATGATAAGCCTGCGCATTGATACCGGCGAGCGTTAACTGCCTGGCCAGCTGTTCTGCCGTTTTCTGCAGCGTAACATAAACAATACCGCTTTGCTGCCGGCGCTCCGCTAACCAGGGCAAAAGCTGAGTCAGTTTATCTGCACTACTCGCCCCGATTACCGATAAGTTTAAATTCGCCCGGTAAGAGCCCGTTAAGGTAATATTATCGAGATCAATGGAAAATTTATTTGCCATATCCCGGATCACTTTTTGTGTTGCTGTGGCGGTTAATAACAACACCTGGGGAATATTGAATTCACGGCGATAATGCGCCAGTTTAAGGTAGTCAGGGCGAAAATTATGCCCCCATTCCGAGATACAGTGCGCCTCGTCGACCACCATTAATGAAATAGGCACCTGCTGCAAAAAGGAACGAAAACGTTCGCTATTGAGCCGCTCAACGGAGATAAATAGAATTTTTATTTCGCCATTGGCGACAGCTTTGTAAACCCGGGAAGACTCTGCGGGACTCTGCATGGAGTGAATGCTCGCGGCGCTGATCTCTTTCTCCTGTAGAAATTCAAGCTGATCCTGGATCAGGGCAAGTAACGGTGAAACAACCAGGGTCAGATGCGGGAGATGCAGTGCCGGCAGCTGATAGCATAAAGACTTGCCTGAACCGGTGGGAAAGATAGCCGCAGCACTCTGACCGTCAAATAACGCTTGAATAACCTTTTTTTGGCCGGCTCTGAAGGTTGAAAAACCGAAATGACGTTGCAGTAACTGCAGCATAGAGAAACCTTTTGCTCAACTGAAAAGCCCTTTATAACATATAGCTGCGCCAGCGAATATGCAGATTCCAGTGGATTAAGTATATAATCGCCTTTTATATTATTTAATACGGGTTACTAACTTGATGCGAGTCCATGCCATCCATAAACTTTACCAGCAGAGGCTTGCCCAATGCACCCGCCCTTTTTTAGCCAGAGGGGGCAGGATAGAGCGTTGTACAAACTGTATGTTATTACCCTATTTATGTATCTGCGATCTTAAAAAGACAGTTAAGAGCAACAGCGCCTTTGTGCTGTTAATGTACGATGATGAAATATTAAAACCCAGCAATACCGGACGTTTAATTGCTGACCTGATTCCCGATACCTATGCTTTTATCTGGTCCCGCACGCAGCCGAATCAAGAGATGCTGGCATTGTTAAATGATCCCAAGTGGTCGCCTATTGTTGTATTTCCTGCCGAGTACTGTGCACCGGAGCGTATTTTGTCAAGCCATCGGGTTGCAGCCGAAAACAAACGGCCACTGTTTATTTTATTGGATGCAAGTTGGGCGCAGGCGAAAAAGATGTTCCGTAAAAGCCCTTATCTGGATAACTTGCCGGTATTATCATTTTCCCCGGAAACGCTGTCACGCTATCTGCTGCGTAAAGCGGTCA
>DATCZZ010000394.1:0-2808 GCA_036525635.1 Psychromonas sp.
AATATCCAAATGCGATGACTATTGCAGAAGAATCAACCGCATTTGCCGGTGTTTCTAAACCTACTTTTGAAGGTGGTTTAGGTTTTGGTTTCAAATGGAATATGGGCTGGATGCATGATACCTTAAGCTATATGGAAACTGACCCTATGTACCGTAAATATCATCATCATGAAATGACATTTGCAATGGTTTACCATTATAATGAACATTTTGTTCTGCCCATTTCACATGACGAAGTTGTACATGGTAAAAAAAGTATGCTTGGTAAAATGCCGGGTGATGAATGGCAAGCCGCTGCAAATTTACGCGCTTATATGGGCTATATGTATGCGCATCCAGGTAAGAAATTAAACTTTATGGGAACCGAAATTGCGCAATCCAGCGAATGGAACCATAACCAGGGTTTAGATTGGCACCTGCTTGAATTTGATAAGCATAAAGGTCAAAAGTTACTGACCAGCGATTTAAATAGAATTTATAAAAACAATAGTGCATTCTATGAAGCGGATTATGATACTAAAGGGTTTGAATGGTTAGATCATTCCGATGGTGAAAAGAGTGTCTTTGCTTTTGTGCGGAAAAACTTGCAGCAGGATCAGCAAGTGACCTGTCTATGTAACTTTACTCCGTTACCAAGAGATGGTTACCGAGCTGCAGTTGATAAACTAGGTGATTATGAAGTTATTCTAAACACTGATAGCGAATATTACTGGGGCAGTAATTATGCTATGGGAGATAAATTAGGTGTGTTTGTTGCTGAAGAGCACCCTTGGCAAGGAAAGGAATACTCAATCAAATTGAATTTACCTCCTTTATCAACAGTTTATTTAAGAAAAAAGGGAAGTTAGTTGGAACATAAATTATTAGAATTAAATGAAAAAAAACATCCTTTCTCTGCATCTCGCGGGCAGTTTCTGCCCCTAGGTGCAATTTTAGACAAAGGAGGTTGTCATTTTTCAGTTTATAGCTTGGGCGCCTACCGCGTTGAATTATGTTTATTTAATAATCATGAAAAAGAAATTGCCAGCTATCCTCTGGAAGTAAAACAGGGGCATTTGTGGAGTATTTTCGTCAATAAAGTAAAAGCCGGGCAACTTTACGGTTATCGGGTATCTGGTGATTACCAGCCAGAAAATGGCCTTTTATTTAATAAAAATAATTTATTAATCGATCCCTACGCAAGAGCTTTAAATCGCGTCCAGCATAGCTTTGCGCAGGCTCAGAGTGATCCGGATGACACCCAGGTTGTTAAGTCAGTTGTTATTGATAATTGTTTTGATTGGAAAAATGTAAACAAACCTAATATTACAGATCATGATCGAATCCTTTATGAGGTACATGTAAAGGGGTTCAGTCAGCTGAATAAAAAGATTCCACTGGAAAAACGTGGTAAATATCTTGGTTTGTCGCATCCGGAAAGCATCAAGCATTACAAGAAGTTAGGTATTACCAGTCTGCAGTTAATGCCGGTATTTAGCTTTGTCAGTGAACCAAGACTGCAAAAATTGGGTTTAACTAACTACTGGGGTTATAACCCGATCAACTTTTTTGCGCCGGAAAATCGCTATGCGCAGTTTGATGCGGTAAATGAATTTAAAACCATGGTACGTGAGCTCCACGCCGAAGGCATTGAGGTCATTTTAGATGTGGTTTACAACCATACCGCCGAGGCGGGCAATGATGGTTTAATTCTCAGCTTAAAAGGTTTTGATAACCGCAATTATTATACCTTTGAAAAAGCAGCTGATAATTATCACCTTAATTATTCAAACTATAGTAACCATTCTGGTTGTGGTAATACGGTAAACCTAAATCATCCCTGGACATTAAAGCTGGCGCTTGATTCTTTGCGTTATTGGGTAACAGAGATGCAGGTTGACGGTTTCCGTTTTGACTTGGCTGTGACGCTCGCTCGTGAAACTAACGGTTTTAATGAGCAGAGCGCCTTTTTTAAAGCATTGCTGCAGGATCCCGTCTTAAGCCGTGTAAGATTAATCGCAGAGCCATGGGATATCGGTCCTGGTGGCTATCGCTTGGGAGGATTTCCGAGTGACTGGTTGGAGTGCAACGATCGTTATCGCGATTCGTTGCGTTCTTTCTGGCGCGGTGATGTAGGGCTGGTGGGCGAGGTCGCTACGCGCTTGTTAGGCTCTCGAGATGTATTTGCAAAGCGTTATCGTGCCAATTGCACTAGTGTCAATTACATCTGTTATCACGATGGTTTTACATTGGATGACCTTGTTACTTATGAGCACCGACACAATGAAGCCAATGGTGAAAAAAGCCGGGATGGCCACGGGCATAACTTGTCGGCTAATTATGGGGTTGAAGGCAGAACTGACAATGCCAAAATTAATTTAATACGCCAGCAACAAAAACGTAATTTAATAACCAGTTTATTTCTTTCACAGGGTACCCCGCATTTTTTATCGGGTGATGAAATGGGGCATAGCCAAACGGGCAATAATAATGCCTATTGCCAGGATAATATTTTAACTTGGTTAAATTGGGAGTTGAGTGCCGTAGACCAAAAATTATTTAATTTTACAAGCAAAGTGATAAAACTACGCAAGGAATCGCGTTTATTTGGTGGCCTTGCATTAAGTGATGATTGTATCGGTCGCTGTGAAAATTCGGATCTTGTTAAATGGTATCATCCTGATGGTGATCCAATGGAAGAGCGTGATTGGCATATGAATAATTCACAGGCGATAGGTGTTGAACTGCGTGAGGCGGAGCAATCCGGGGAACACTGGTTTTTAATTCTAAACTCATCCAGTTATCAAATTGGATGTAATTTGCCGCCGT
>DATCZZ010000395.1:0-2440 GCA_036525635.1 Psychromonas sp.
TAGGCGCATAAACGGTTTTCAGGAATATCAGACCACACGCCAGCCAACTCAAGCAAATGTTTACTCTGCGCGCTAAGGGCGGAAACCCTTAAATCAAAGGGAGCGTCTGCAAGTGGTTTAATACAAGGGATTTTCTCCACCAGATGGATAATGTCTCCCTGTTTGGCCAACAATAATGCAGTTAAAGCGCCAACCATACCGCCACCGATTACAATCACTTCTCTGTTTTGCATTATTATCTCCTTATTTTTATGTTCAAAAGCGCAATACTCTTTAATATCATCAGGTGCTATACAGTGCCGACAGTTTTGTGTTTTTCAAGGCAGAGCAGCATAGCAATAGCCGGGGCTGTTGGCAGCTGATTTAGCGCAGAAATACGCGAAAACAGCAAGGCTGTATCGATTTGTTTACCCATCGTGGAGGTTATTTATATCCAAGCTACCTCAAGTGACAAAAATCAGCAATACGCCAATCGCAGACTAACATCTTAAAATTAAACCTGTTATTGACCCTAGTAAAAGCGGGGGTTTGTCCCTTTATAGCAGTTCACAAAAGGAAGTAAACAAACAGTAGCATGATCGACCTGAAGTGCGTAAAATACGACCTCTTTTTAGAACCAATGTATGAGCAAAGATATTATGAGCATGAAATTACACGTCAAAACTTGGGGTTGTCAGATGAATGAATACGATTCATCGAAAATGGCCGACCTGTTAAATTCAACAAACGGTTATGTCTCAGTTGAGAACGCAGAAGATGCGGACGTTATTTTGTTAAATACTTGCTCTATTAGAGAAAAAGCTCAGGAAAAAGTATTCCATCAGTTAGGGCGCTGGAAAAAGTTAAAAGATAACAAGCCGAATCTGATCATTGGTGTCGGTGGCTGTGTTGCTTCACAGGAAGGTAAAGCGATTCGTCAACGCGCACCTTATGTTGATATTGTTTTTGGTCCGCAAACCCTGCACCGTTTGCCGGAAATGATAAAACAGGTACAAAAAAACGAAGGCTCTGTGGTGGATGTCAGCTTCCCTGAAATTGAAAAATTTGATTGCCTGCCGGAACCGAAAGCGGAAGGTGCAACGGCATTTGTGTCAATTATGGAAGGCTGCTCTAAATACTGTACTTACTGTATTGTACCTTACACGCGCGGTGAAGAGGTCAGTCGTCCGCTTGACGATATTTTATTGGAAGTTGCCCAACTGGCTGAGCAGGGAGTGCGTGAAATTAATCTGCTCGGGCAAAACGTAAACTCATTTATTGGCGCAACCCACGATGGCGGCGTATGCAGTTTTGCAGAATTATTGCGTTATGTCGCTGCCATTGATGGTATTGATCGCCTGCGCTTTACCACCAGTAACCCGATTGATTTCAGCGATGATATTATCGCTGCATATGCAGATACCCCGGAACTGGTCGATTTTCTGCATCTACCGGTACAGGCGGGCTCTGACCGTATACTTGCGGCAATGAAACGTGGCCACAACGTTGCCGAGTATAAAGATATCATTGCCCGTTTATTAAAAGTGCGCCCGAAATTAACAGTGAGTTCTGATTTTATTGTGGGTTTCCCGAATGAAACCGATCAAGATTTTGAACAGACGATGGATCTTATTAAATATATCAACTTTGATACCAGCTACAGCTTCATCTACAGCCAGCGCCCCGGTACACCGGCTGCGGATATGCCTGATGATGTCAGCCCGGAAACTAAAAAACAACGCCTGGCTATTTTGCAAGACAGAATACACCAGCAATCACAGAGCATTGGCCGAAAAATGGTCGGCAGTGTGCAGCGTATTTTAGTTGAGGGACCTTCACGTAAAAACATTATGGAATTATGCGGCCGTACCGAAAACAACCGTATTGTTAACTTTGAAGGTGACCACCGTTCAATCGGCGGATTTGTTGATGTGGAAATAACAGAAGTTCATACTAATTCAATTCGCGGCAAATTCATCCGCGGAGAAGAGGAAATGAACTTACGTGCAGCAATTCGTCCTAGCGATATTGTTAACAAACACGAAAATAAATCCGGTGTTGAAACCTATATTCCCGCATAATTTACTTAATCAACAAAACTAACGCTATTAAAACGTTAGTTTTGTTGATATAAATATCACTAACGTTGATACTTTTAACTGCTCCCTTTAGTATGTTTATCCTTCCTGAAACAAATAATGTTGAGGCTTTCAGGTTGTTATGCTTAATGTTTAATTTAAGGTTTAACCATTTTGACTACAAAACTGACTACCGTTTATCTTGATTTAGTTCCCGCTGACAGCAAACGTTTAGCAATATTATGCGGCGCATTTGATGACAATATCAAACAGGTAGAACGTCGCTTAGGACTGGAAATAGTTTATAAAAATGAACACTTTCAAATCATTGGCGAGCATCGTTATGCACAGGCCGGTGCGGATCTTCTCAAAGAGTTGTACAT
>DATCZZ010000396.1:0-2871 GCA_036525635.1 Psychromonas sp.
GGCCACCGGAGACAAAAATAACCGGGATAGTTAAACGCAGGGATGCCATTAACATTCCCGGTGTTATTTTGTCACAGTTGGAGATACAAACAATGGCATCAGCACAATGTGCATTGACCATGTATTCGATTGAATCAGCAATCAAATCACGGGAAGGTAAACTATATAACATACCCGAGTGACCCATCGCGATACCGTCATCAATAGCAATGGTATTAAACTCTTTCGCGATACCGCCGGCAGCTTCAACAGCGCCAGCAACAAGTTGTCCCATATCTTTTAAATGCACGTGACCAGGAACAAATTGGGTAAATGAGTTGGCAATGGCAATGATTGGTTTGCCGAAATCATCATCTTTCACGCCAGTTGCACGCCATAATGCACGAGCACCGGCCATATTACGGCCATGGGTTGATGTTTTTGAACGATACTGTGGCATTTTAATTCCTTTCTTGTTGATAACTTGCCGGCTCTCTATTACTGTTCAGTACAGCTTAGAACGTGTTTAATCGGGAGCAGATGAGTCTCTTATGTTAGCTGGTTAATAAATACATCTTAACAGGTTTAACCTTAACCGATTTTAAGCGAAAAGGTAACTTGAATAATCTATGCGCTCTCTTTTACCGGCTCTGTCTGTCCCAATACCGCAACTTGCGTAATACCAAATATTTTTTCAATTTGTTTACTCAGTAAACCCACGGGGCGCTCACTGGTAACGGTAAGGGTAACATGCAATAATTTTCTGTTTTCAGTGCTTTCTGCACTTATTTTTTGTATGTAAAAACCGCGATGGCGGATAACGCGTAATAAGCGTTCTAATAATTCAGGACTATTATCGCCTTGAATTATCATTAAATATTTCATTCTACACTCTCCATCATTTTGTCATTTGCCGCGCCCGGAGGCACTAACGGCCAGACATTTTCAGCTTCTGAAATAGATACATGTAACAAATATGGACCTGCACTGCTAAGTAATCTCGTTAATGCATCTTCTATCTGAACTTTTGCCACAATAGTTTCGCCGGGAATGTCAAAAGCACTTGCTAAGGTAACAAAGTCAGGGTTGTCGGTTAAAATAGTTTCGCTATAGCGGCCATCAAAAAACAGTTGTTGCCATTGGCGCACCATGCCTAGGCGCTGATTATCAATCAGAACGATTTTAATCGGTAGCTTCTGGCGTTTGATGGTGCCAAGTTCCTGCACATTCATCATAAAGGAACCATCGCCGGAAACCGCTATAACAGTATTATTAGGACGAGCCATCTGTGCGCCAACTGCTGCTGGGATGCCAAATCCCATGGTCCCTAAACCTGAGCTGGAAATATGATTTTCAGGGCGATCCACAAACATATGTTGCGCAACCCACATTTGATGCTGTCCTACGTCACTGCATATGATCGTATCTGCCGGTTTCATCTCGGCCAGCTGTTTGAGCAGGGCGGGAGCAAAAATAGCGCTGCCGGGATGATCATAACGATTGGCAAAATCCATTTTCATTTTTGCCACGTGCGTTTGCCAGTTCAAAATCTGAGTGTTGGTTTTCATTGCCGGTAAGACTAATTTTAAATTATCGTTCATCGCCAGTTCGACGATGCGTAATTTATCTATTTCGGCGGCGTCCACATCAAGGTGGATAACTTTTGCATGGGGCGCAAATTCATCCAGCTTTCCGGTTACCCGATCATCAAAGCGAGCCCCTATTGCAATGAGAAGATCACATTCTTGAATGGCGAAGTTGGCTGCTTTGCTGCCGTGCATTCCCACCATCCCGAGAAAGTAAGTGGCGTCATGGGGAATACAGCCAATGCCTTTTAAGGTGCATACACTGGGGATTTTAGAGGTCTTAATAAAATCACGTAATTCAGCGACTGCATCGGCCATGCCCACGCCTCCCCCCGCATAAATAAGGGGTTTGCTGGCGGACTGAATCATGCTGACCGCTTGCTCTAATAGGGGATGATCTAATGGTTTTTCTTTGCTGGTTACCTGTGTCAAAGCGTGGATAACCGCATCTGCAAGTTGGATATCTTTGGGTATGTCTATTAAGACAGGGCCCGGGCGTCCCGATTGGGCAATCTCAAAAGCTTGTGCAATAATGGGCCCTAATTGTTCAGCACTTTGCACCATAAAACTATGTTTAGTGCAGGCTAAGGAAAGCCCCAGTACGTCAACTTCCTGGAAAGCATCAGTGCCAATCAAATGAGTTGCCACTTGCCCGGTAATGGCAACTATTGGAATAGAGTCTAGTAGTGCATCTGCTAATCCGGTTATGAGGTTTGTTGCGCCTGGTCCTGAGGTTGCAATACAGACACCCGTCTTTCCAGTTGCGCGTGCATAACCGATAGCGGCCATTACTGCACCTTGTTCATGACGGCATAAAAGGTGGTCAACCCCGCCATCATAGAGTGCGTCATATAGGGGCATAATTGCCCCGCCCGGATAACCAAAGACCTGTGTTATATTCTGCTGCTTTAATGCTTGGACGACAAAGTTGGCACCATTCATTAATATTTTCCTGAATTAAGTGGATACTTATCGTTGTTTTGTTTTAAGGGAAAAAATCAAAATAAGCAATGAGTAAAAATTTTAGAGTGCGCCTTTATAACAAATAACGCTCATTTCCTCAACTGTTGTTAATCAATAGCAGAACGATTTTAAAAGGAAGGCTGTTAACCGGAGTGCGGGAACTGAGCGTAAAATATAATCTCTTATATTAATGCAAAAAAGGTAATAGCTGGTGCTGTAAATTTTTATGGCGGATATAAAAACGGCTTCAATATAGAAGCCGTTTTTTCTGCAAATTACAACCTGAAAGGATTATAGATCGTCATTATGCTCGGATAGGTACTTGGCAACACCTTCTGGAGAT
>DATCZZ010000397.1:0-3771 GCA_036525635.1 Psychromonas sp.
CTTAAAACTTATCCGGCTCCCTTTTAGCCATTACAACACGCAGTAAACATCCCCTTTAGGGGGATGTTTACTGCCAATCCCAAGTTACTGTACAAAAGTCATTTTTCCATCTTGTACATCTACCCGTATCTCTTTACCCGGTTGCAAACGCCCGGAGAGGATATCTTGTGCCAATGAGTTCTCCAGCAGCTGCTGAATGGCGCGTTTTAAAGGTCTTGCGCCATAAACAGGGTCATAACCCGCATCCACCAGCAGTTGGACAGCCTGGTCAGTAAAGGTTAACAGGTAATCTTTATCTTTAAGACGTTTTTGTAACGATCCTAATTGGATCCCCGCGATTGATTTAATGTGCGCCATACCCAAGGGGTGGAATACGACAGTTTCATCTATCCGGTTTAAAAACTCAGGTTTAAACTGATGCGCCAATATTTCCAGAAGGGCGGATTTAATCTCGTTGTAACCCACTCGGTCAAAACGCTCCTGAATAATATCGGAGCCAATATTGGAGGTCATGATTATTACCGTATTACGGAAATCAACAGTACGCCCCTGACCATCGGTTAAACGCCCATCATCTAATACCTGCAGTAAAATATTAAAAACGTCCGGATGCGCTTTCTCTATTTCATCTAGCAAGATCACAGAGTAAGGTTTACGGCGCACCGCTTCAGTTAAATAGCCGCCCTCTTCATATCCCACATATCCGGGAGGTGCTCCCACCAGGCGAGACACTGAATGTTTTTCCATAAACTCAGACATATCTATGCGCACCATATTATCCTCAGTGTCAAAGAGAAAATTAGCCAATGCTTTGCAGGATTCCGTCTTACCGACACCCGTCGGACCTAAAAAGAGAAAGGATCCAACGGGACGATTCGGATCACTTAACCCCGCACGGCTGCGGCGAATCGCATTAGCAATCGCATCAATGGCTTCGTTTTGGCCTATCACTCTGGTATGCAGATGGGTTTCCATTTTCAGCAATTTATCGCGTTCCCCTTCCATCATTTTAGCGACCGGAATCCCCGTCCAATGCGCAAGAATTTCAGCAATTTCATTTTCGGTAACCGCATGCTTCAACAAGGTCGTTTCCTGCTTTTCAGCCTCTGCTGCCAGCGCTAACTGTTTCTCTAATGCCGGTATTATGCCGTACTGCAATTCAGACATGCGCGTTAAATCGAGCGCCCGACTGGCCACTTCAAGATCCAAACGTGCCTGTTCGATGGATTGTTTAATATTCTGTGTACCTGACAGTGCCGCTTTTTCAGAACGCCACACTTTATCCAGCGCCATGTACTCATTTTCTTTGTCCTGCAGAGCGCGCTCTAAATCAGCTAAGCGTTTGATGCTGGCTTCATCATCCTCGTTTTGCAGCGCCTTTTGCTCTAATTTCAGCTGGATGATTTTACGCTCCAGTTTATCCAGCTCTTCCGGCTTGGAGTCCATCTGCAAACGAATACTTGCGGCCGCTTCATCAATCAGATCAATCGCTTTGTCAGGGAGTTGGCGATCTGAAATATAACGATAGGAAAGTGTCGCCGCAGCCACGATAGCGGGATCGGTAATTTCCACCTTATGATGGAGTTCATAGCGCTCTTTCAAACCGCGCAAAATAGCAATGGTATCTTCAACCGTCGGCTCATCGACAAGTACTTTCTGGAAACGGCGCTCAAGGGCGGCATCTTTTTCGATATATTTACGGTACTCATCCAGGGTGGTTGCCCCGACGCAATGCAGTTCGCCTCTTGCTAACGCCGGCTTGAGCATATTACCGGCGTCCATGGCACCATCGGCTTTACCAGCCCCGACCATGGTATGCAGTTCATCGATGAACAGGATGATTTTGCCCTCCTCTTTGGAAAGCTCATTTAATACCGCTTTTAATCTTTCTTCAAATTCACCTCGGTATTTTGCACCGGCGATCAATGCGCCCATATCCAGAGCCAGTACCCGTTTATTTTTCAAACCTTCCGGTACCTCGCCATTAATAATGCGCTGCGCCAGACCTTCTACAATAGCGGTTTTACCCACACCCGGCTCACCGATTATGACCGGATTATTTTTGGTGCGGCGCTGCAGCACCTGAATCATTCGACGCACTTCATCATCACGGCCAATCACAGGATCGAGTTTACCCTGTTCCGCCTGTTCGGTTAAATCAACCGTATATTTCTGTAATGCTTTCTCATGCCCTTCGGCATCGGGATCCGTCACATTTTGACCAGCGCGAATTTTTTCAATCGATTTCTCAACTTTTTGTTTGTTCAAACCGAATTTTTTCAAAATATCGCCCAACCGCCCTTTATCTTCGCAGGCTGCGACTAAAAACAGCTCCGATGAAATAAATTTATCAGCGGATTTTTGCACATATTTATCGCACAAATTAAACAGCGTATTGAGCTGGCTGGATATTTGAATATCCCCACCGATACCGGCGACTTTGGGAAGCCGGTCAAGTTCAGTGGAAAGCTGAGATCGTAATAAACTAAGATCCACCTCCAGATCAGCAAATATTGGACGTAATGAACCACCGTCCTGATTTAGCAGTGCAAGCATCAGGTGGATTGGTTCGATATACTGGTTATCACGTCCGAGTGCTAAGGATTGCGCGTCGGCAATCGCTAATTGAAACTTACTGGTTAATTTGTCCATACGCATATGGTTGCCCTCTTCAATAAAATATTACCTATTGGATAACATTAAAGATGGCGATTAATTACACGATTTCAAGGAGGGATAATAAAAATAGCGGGTAAGAATGCTGTTTTTCGGCAAAAAGTTATTATTTATCAATTAATTATTATCTATCAATCGGAAGCTGGCTTATTTCGCTGCTTACTTAATCCAGATTAACGTTGCCATTCGCCCGGTAATATTATCGCGGCGATAAGAATAAAAAAGCCCGGCCTCATTGTAGGTACAGTATTCACTTGCCGTAATTTCAAAGACATTGAACGGGGCTAAACGTAATCGGGCTAACTGCTGTAAATCAGCTAACCAGCGATCCTCAAAAACGCTAAACGCTGCTTTTGCCTGTTCATTTTCAGCGATAAATGCAGCACGTACTTTATCACCCACTGCAAAAGCCGTTTTCCCAATACAGGGGCCTAACCATACTAATAAATCAGTTGTATTAAGGGCTAACTCATGGCAAATCGACTTAATTGATTTTTCAATAATACCATCACATAAACCTCGCCAGCCCGCATGAATAGCACAAACAAAACTACCCAACTTGTCGGTAATAAGGATCGGCAAACAGTCCGCCGTCATGACAATGCATGGCTGCTGTTTATCAACAGTCCACGCTGCATCCGCGGTAATACCGGCGGGCGTGTTCGCATCAATTTTGACTAAAATGGTGCTGTGGATTTGATTTAACCAGCAAAGCGGATCGGGTAAAGAGAGTGTTTTACTTAATAAGCTGCGATTTTTGCAGACGGTAAGCGGATTATCTGCGACATGTAAACCTAAATTCAGACCAGAGTAAGCACCCTGGCTGTATCCGCCAGTGCGGGTGCTGAAAAACGCCTGAATATGTGCAGGTGCCGACCAGTTCGGTTTCAACAACTGCACATTAGGGTGTTTATCAGCCGCACCACTACTGGAAAATGCCTGATTTTGTGCAGAAGCTGCCCCACCGGGTTTTGACAACTGCACATCGGAGGGCTTTTTAGCCGCACCGCTACTGGAAAATGCCTGATTTTGTGCAGAAGCTAACCCACCGGGTTTTAACCACTGCACACCGGAGGGCTTTTTAGCCGCCATGCT
>DATCZZ010000398.1:0-5638 GCA_036525635.1 Psychromonas sp.
ATCTTGCTCGGCAATATAAAAACCATCATTACTTTCCCGCAAAACCTGCAAACGTTTTTGCCCTGTTTTTGAAAGAGGATGCTTATAAAGTAATACGCAGTGACTGGCGATATCACCACGCCCCACCCTTCCCCGTAACTGATGTAATTGAGCAAGTCCCAGCCGTTCCGGGTTTTCAATTATCATCAGACTGGCATTGGGCACGTCCACCCCTACTTCAATAACCGTTGTAGCAACCAGCAGATCTAACTGGCCAGCTTTAAAATGATCCATCACATACTGTTTTTCGATCGCTTTCATACGCCCGTGCACTAAGCCGATACGCAGATCGGGCAAGGCTAACTGCAGTCCATTGGCGGTCTCCTCGGCCGCCTGGCATTCCAATACTTCCGACTCTTCAATCAGGGTACATACCCAATACGCCTGCCGTCCCTCATTTTTACAGGATTGGTAGACCCGCTGAATCACCTCATCACGACGCCCATCAACCAGTGCAACGGTTTTAATCGGCGTGCGTCCCGGCGGCAGTTCATCTATGACCGACACATTGAGATCCGCATAAGCTGTCATCGCCAGCGTTCTTGGGATCGGGGTTGCCGTCATGGTCAGCTGATGCGGTGCAAAGTCACCTGTCCGTCCTTTTTCACGCAGCGCTAAACGCTGGTGTACACCAAAGCGATGCTGCTCATCCACAATAATAAGGGCTAACTTATTGAACTGTACACTTTCCTGAAACAGCGCATGTGTTCCCACCACCATTTTAGACAGGCCTAAGGTGATATTTTCCAGCTGATCCCGTTTTTCTTTGACGCGCATTTTCCCGGAAAGCATGCCGACACGCACACCCAGTGGCGTGAACCATTTTTGGAAGTTTAGCAGGTGTTGCTCTGCCAGGAGTTCAGTCGGCGCCATCAATGCAACCTGATACCCTGCCTCAATGACGCTTAGCGCAGCCAGAGCAGCCACTAAGGTTTTACCCGAGCCGACATCCCCCTGTACCAAACGCATCATAGGGATGCTTTGATGCAGATCCTGCTGAATCTCCCGGGTGACCCTCTGTTGCGCATTAGTCAGTGAAAACGGCAGGCTTTGTAATAATTTTGTTTGTAACACGCCGCTTTCTTTGAGCGCCATTGCCTGCTGTTGTTGGGCAGTTACCCGTAATGACAACATACTGATTTGCTGGGCTAATAACTCTTCAAGGATCAAGCGCTGTTGCGCAGCATGGGTTTTAGTTTCCAGTTGCTCGATGCAGGCATCTGGTGGCGGGCGATGGATATAAAAAAGCGCATCGGACAAACTGACAGGATGCGCCAAGAGATGGGTAGGTAACAGTTCGCGGATCTGATTTTGCTGCAAATGTGCCAAGGCCTGATCGGTTAAACTGCGCAGACTGTTCTGTTTTAACCCTTCGGTCGTCGGATAAATGGGTGTTAACGTCTCTTCAACAGAGTTTTGCGCAACAGAATTAAGCAGGCGATAATCGGGATGTGTCACTTCAAAACCTTGATAACCGCGCCGAAATTCACCAAAACATTTGATTAATGCCCCTTCTGTGAAACTGTTCTTTTGGCCGGCGTTGAAATGAAAAAAATTAAGGGTTGCCGTCCCCTCTCCGTCACTTATTTTACATTTTAAGATACGTCTTTTACCAAGCTGCACATTACAACTTAATATTCTTCCCTGTACCGTCACCTGCATGCCATCTTTAAGATCGGCAATCGGGTAGATACGGGTGCGGTCCTGATAATGTAGTGGCAAGTGAAAAAGCAGATCTGAAACACTGTGCAAACCAAGTTTTGCCAGCTTCTCCGCAACCTTAATGCCCACACCCTTGAGTGCAGTGACTGGAATTTTTTCTAGTTTCATTTAATATCTCAAAGCAAATATGGCCTGTTAGTCTGCAGCAAAGCTGTTTCCCGCGCAATTATCCGCTTCCTTAGTTCAACTACAGTGCTTAAGATTAATGCCCTGGAATTGATTCACACAGTTGATCTAATAACTGTTTGCGTTTGGGGGCATCTAACTCAACAGATTTATAATTAAGCCTGCTCCATTCTGGATGCTGACGTAATTTTCTCAGGGATAAAGACCAATGCGCCGGTAAATCATCGTGCGCATTATGATTCTGTATTTGATAGTCAATTTTATCAAAACTTGCATGGCCTCTTCGCTGCAGGACCTGCAACAGCTTAAGTTGCCTTAACCATAAGACCTGCAGCGTCTGGTCGTTTAAGCAGATGTAACGGGCACCTGTAATTTTTGCTTCAATCTCATCGTAATAGCGCTGCTTAACGCCCCATAATACGCCGGCAATTCCCCCGGTCAATGCCGCCGCGCCTAACGTCATCCCACCGGTAACAAGATCTATGGTCACCCCCAACCCGGCGCCCTTGGCAATATTTCCGGTTAATTTAATGCCGAACTCCTGCAGGTTTTCGGCTGAAAAAAGATCCAGTGCCCACTGCCCCTGCTTTATGGGTAATTCAGAATCGCTTAAATCACGCTGGCGAAACTGATACAGATTTAACAGCTGTTTAACACATATTGCTTCCAATTGCCGCACTTGATCCTGCAGCTTGATAGTTGTTTGTTCAATCATCTCGTTGCTATCAGGTGTTTTATAGCGCGCGCAAGCACAGTCAATAAATAGGTTGGCAACCATCTGTTTTGCGCTTGCAAAACGTTCAAACCACTGCTGCTGGCGCTGATCTATTAAGTTTTGCAGCACCTTTTCTTTATCCGCCAATAACGTCTGCATTTTTTGATATACTTTCAATTCATCCGAAAATTGAAAGTTAACATTGTCAAAACTCACATAAGCATGAAAATTCAGACGGGCTAACTGTTTTTTCCATTGCTCGATATTGACCTGACCCGCGTGGGTAAAATTCAAAACAGGGATAATCGGCTTGGCCGCATAAGTTAAAATTTGTAACTCATCCCGGTATTTACCTAAAATGGGCTCCCGTAAATCAATCACATAAAAAATAAGATCGTTATTTAACAGTGCCCTTAATACTTTAGCTTCCTGTTCAAGCTCAGGGTAATCACAAAGATGCGCGAGAAAATAGTGTAGTCGTTCAATACCATCTACCGACTGATCTTTAAAATAGCCGCTTAAAATAGCAAAAAGTCTTATGGAATCCTCTAATCCCGGGGTATCAAACAAAGTTAAATCAGCTCCCTCATCAATGCTAACCACCCCGCCTTCAACGTGACGCGTTGTGCCTGCCTGATCAGCTACTTCGCCAAACTCCGAGTTACGCAGCAGGGTGCGTATTAAGGAGGTTTTACCCGCATTTGCATGGCCGACAACAGCCACCGATAATCCTTTATGACTCATTCTTCTCACTTAGGCTGTTCAGCTGAATTATATTATCTAACGGGATATTCACTTGCGCTGCAAGTGAATACCAGGCGGCGCGCCGCGTGATCATCTGCGCAGGCTCCATTTTCAAATCATTAACCAGTAACAGGTAGTATGCTTTAGCACTTTTTGCCGTTAAGGATTTAATAAAACCAACTACCCCTCTGTCTGGCACCCGCTGCAGTGCGACATAGATGGCAACGACCGGCTCCTTAATCGCGCTGATGGTGTGATGTAATTTTTGCTGACTTTGGTAATCTGTAACATGCTGCAGCAATGCCAGTTGGGTTGGGTAAACAAGCTTGATATGCTTTTCCGCCTCATTAAGCTGTGCATCCGATAACTCCAGTGCAACAGGAAAAACAACCTCGGGTAAGGGATTGCTTGCTTTTTCACAGGAAACCCCTGTTAATATATTAGCCGCGCTATTGTCCGGATCAACAATAAGGGTGATATTAGGCTTTAATATCTGCCGTAATTGCACGTAATAGGGAATGCTGTAATCTAGCTGGTAGTTGTTAATCTTTATTTTCAGCAGGAACTTCATCCATAACATCAATATTAGCCGCGGTATAAGGCCATAAATAAACAAACTGCTAATTAATAGGCTTGACCATGCCAGGCGCGCATTCTCGGCATCGGACAAAAGCGTAATTGCACCAATATGAGCATGCTGTATCTGCTCGCTATTGGGCACGGGAAGACCTATCAAGTTAGGAATATAGGCAAGCAGCTCAGTTAACCACTGAAAACTTTGCGCTGATAAAATACTTGTCTGCCAGACAAAATCAACCTGGTGTGTTGCCAGCATCACCAGCAGCATCACTACTGCGCCACTAAAATAACTGAACCATAACAGATGGGAAAAGAGAGAGAGCTGATAACGGCCAAATGTTGCGCCGAAATAAAGCTTAAAATAGTAACCGAATAATGCCCAATAATTGGCCTGTGTGACAAACTGTTTGCTAAAGTATCTGTCTGTTTTTTTCAGGAAAAACAGACAACTGCGTGCTAACCAGCTGTTATCAAGTTTTACGGATTGAAAGAAAAATAGCAACCACAAAAACAGTGACAGTAAATTAGGGAAAAAAAACAGCGCAAAAGCCCAGAAAAAATTAATTTCACTGCCCGGCTTGGTGAAAAAAAGTTGCTGTACAGTGCTCGCCCCAAGGGCAAGCAGCAGCAGAGCAAAAAGAGCAAAAAGATGCCCCGTGAGACGTTTAAAGTGCAGCAGCAAAGGGGAAATGTTGAGCTCAGCATCCACACGTGCCGCGCGTTGCAGAACCCCCATATCAAAGCTCAATGCTGGTTCTGCCGGTACTGAGGTGTGCAGCACCGGAGCATCCCCCTCAATTGTCCGTACAGCTTCAGCTAAAAGCCGTTGCTCGAATAATTCCACACAATCACTCACTTTTTTTATCTATTTGGTTGAGCTGCGAATCGCCGACCACCATGCCTCATCGGCAGCAATTTGACCTTCCTCATCCAGAGGAGGATAAGGCAGTTTTTTTTCTTTACATAATTTTGTAAATATTGGATGCCCACCCTCAAATAATATGCGATGTATTTCCTGCGCAGGTAAACGACACTCACCGTCATACATGCCGGCAATTTCACGTTGTCTTTGCGCTTCATATAAAATAAGCGCAGACGCAACGGAGACATTGAGAGACTGACACATACCAACCATCGGGATAATGACATCCTGATCGGCCAGTGCCAGGGCCTCCTGACTAATACCATGCTTTTCCTGGCCCATCAGAATAGCCGTTGGTTTAGTATAATCCACCTCTCGGAAATCGATCGCCGTATCGGAAAGGTTTGTGGCGATAATCTGCATACCCTGTGCCCGTAATGCAGCAATGGCATCGCTGGTTGTATCATGGGAATGAACTGTTACCCAGTTCTGGCTGCCCGTTGCACTTTTGCCAGAAAGGCGCATTGCACGATCTTCCCATGTTGCGTGCACATCACTGACACCGACCGCATCAGCAGTGCGCACAATGGCCGCTAAATTATGCGGTTTATGTACCTGCTCTAAACAAAGGGTCAGCTCAGGTTGGCGGCGGTTTAGCATTTGTGTGATACGGGCGAAGCGTTCGGGTGACATAAAACTCTCTCAGGATAAATATGGTAAAATAGTATTGGCAGTATTATACATAATAACTGAACACAAAAAAGAAACAGATAAATCAGCATGAGCAGCTTTAATCACAAATAAAATCATCATATTAGAAAGTGCAAATAGAAAATATAATCACACAAGGG
>DATCZZ010000399.1:0-3683 GCA_036525635.1 Psychromonas sp.
TTGGGTGGTTGTTTGGGCTCTGCATCATTAAGTGCGGGGACTATTTTTTCGAAAAAATTAAACATCTGTTTACCTTTATTGGTGGTTTTGACCCTGCAATTTGAGAGGTTGTATACTTGTTCTTTTATAAATAGGAAAAACAACAAGCCAATGGGTTCCGCTTGAGTTTATACTAACGACTACAGTTAAGTGCTTTGGAGATTGTTTTTAATCAGATTTTTATATCATATTTTTAACAGAAAAACGTATAAATTGTGCAACTAAATTTAATCAACGTCCTCTTGTGGTGGCAAAATAATATCAATCTGTTTTAAGGGAGGAGAAAAGTATGATTAAAAAAAGAATGCTGCTGTTAGTTCTGTTCGCTAGCCCTCTAACTGCCTGTCAAGCAGAAAAAAAGCAGCAAATGGTTATTCCGCAAGCGCAGTTAGATGTTTTACATAAAGCACAAGGGCTAGAGAGCGAGTTATTAAAAGCGCGGCAGCAACAAGAATCTAAAATCAAAGCGTTAGGTCTGTAGCAACAAAAATAATAGTAAAAAAGTTAAGAGAGAAGTATGACAGAAGTAAATTTTGAGTGGTTAAATCAATTACCTAAAGTTGAATTGCACCTGCATTTAGAGGGCAGTTTAGAGCCTGAACTAATGTTTAAATTGGCGGAAAGAAATAAGCTGGCGATCCCATTTCAAAGCGTTGCTGAGGTCAGGGAGGCCTATCAGTTTAATAATCTGCAGGATTTTTTAGATATCTATTATCAGGGTGCCAATGTTTTATTGCAAGAACAGGATTTTTACGATTTAACCTGGGCTTATCTACTGAAATGCAGAGAGCAAAATGTGATTCATGTTGAGCCGTTTTTTGATCCGCAGACCCACACCGCACGAGGCGTAGCCTTTGCAACAGTGATCAATGGTATTGAGCGTGCCTTAATTGACGGCAAAAATAAACTCGGGATCAGCAGCGAACTGATTATGTGTTTTCTGCGTCATCTTAGTGAAGAGGATGCATTTACTACCTTAGAGCAGGCTACCCCCTATTTAAATAAGATAAAAGCAGTGGGACTCGACAGTTCTGAACAAGGGCATCCGCCGGAAAAATTCAGTCGGGTATTTGCCAGAGCAAGGGAGCTTGGATTGCTAACGGTTGCCCATGCGGGAGAGGAGGGGCCTGCTGAGTATATCTGGACAGCTATTAATGACCTGCAAGTATCACGCGTTGACCATGGGGTGAATGCTATATTTGATGAGACATTGATGTCAGAGTTAATTAAACGCAAAATACCGTTAACCGTATGTCCATTATCTAATACCAAGTTAAAAGTATTTGCGGATATGTCTGAGCATACTATTTTACAGATGTTGGAATGTGGTGTTTGCGTCACGGTTAACTCTGATGATCCTGCCTATTTTGGCGGTTATATGAGCGAGAACCTTTTTGCCTTGGCAAGGGCACTTAATATGAGTAAATCACAGGCAAAAAGGTTGGTTGAAAATGCTGTTAATGCAAGTTTTACCGATAATGATCGCAAGCAGGCGTTATTGCGGATATTAGAGAGTTAACCAAGCACGACAGCCGGTGATCATGGTTTTGGGGAAATAAATATGATTACAGGGTCAAAAACAATAAAGAATCAGGCTCGTCCGACAATTTTTTACCTCGATTTTTTGCGTTGTATCGCCGCATTTGCGGTGGTCGCAATTCATGTTTTAGGACCTTTCCGCTATCTCTATGGCGAAATTCCAGATTCGCAGTGGTTTGCTGCCACGGCTATTAATGCTATGATCCGTTGGGCTGTTCCGGTTTTTATGATGATCAGTGGCGCGCTGTTGCTTTCAGCCCAACGCCCCTTTAACTGTGAAGATTATCTGACTAAACGTGTGGCAAAAGTGGTTATTCCTTTTCTAGGCTGGAGCCTGATTTATGCATTTGCTGCAGGTTTTATGGTTAATGATGTGGTCACCGCTACTTGGTCAATGGGCGAGACGATCCGGGTTATTGAACATGCTAATAAGGATCCGGTTTGGTACCACCTGTGGTTTTTTTATGACTTCATCCCTTTGTATTTTGTTATTCCGTTTTTAATGCCTGTGCTTAAAAAAGCGCCACCTGAATTAATAAAACTTCTGATGGTTACCTGGATGATACTTTATTTAATGAAGTGGTTAAAAGTTGAGAGCTTTTTACAGCAAAACCTTATCTTATATAGCGGCTATTTAATGCTTGGCTGGTATCTCTTTAATCGGGATAATTCGGCGCAATTAAAATACTGGGTGATTGCCGGTACCGGTATGCTGGGTATTAATATTTTCGGTTCATGGTTATTAGCGGTAGAAACCGGTCAATATAGCAGTTTTTATATGGGCTATAAAACGCTGAATACGGTGATTATTGCCGGTATGCTGTTTGTGCTTGCACAGACCTATGCCGAGAATATTCAGGGAAAACTGCGTGTTTTAATCTCTGTTATTGCAAAATACAGTCTGGGTATCTATCTGCTGCACCCTTTATTACTGATTCCGGTGCGTAATTTAGACAACGGTTATTACGCTTGGTTTGCTTCAAACTGGCTGGCGATTCCTGTTATTACCCTGGTTATTCTCTTTCTGTCATTACTCTCTACCATGTTATTGGTAAAAATTCCGCTGATTAACCGCCTCGTGCCTTAATGAAATAGAGTCAGGCCAAAAAAAAGTGTACTATGTGCTCCTTTGCGCACTCTGCTTTTGATGAATTTTCAACCTAAGGTTTTGTAAATGAAACATTTTTTCGGTATTTTTTTACGCGGACTGGCAATGGGCGCCGCGGATGTTGTGCCCGGCGTTTCCGGGGGGACTATTGCTTTTATCACCGGCATTTACTCTGAGTTATTGCACAGTCTCAGCCGTTTTAACCTGCAGTTAATTCACACACTGAAAAATCGAGGTATTAACGCTGCATGGCAACATATCAATGGTAATTTCCTGCTCAGTCTAGGGCTGGGTATTCTCACCAGTATTCTCTCCTTGGCGCGGATTATCATCTATTTGTTGGATACCCAACCCTTATTGGTCTGGTCTTTTTTCTTCGGTCTTATTCTTGCCTCCAGTATTTTTGTGCTGCGGCAAATGCGTGGCTGGGGAGTTGGCGGGATCCTATTTTTGGTCATTGGTATCACCTTAGCGGTTGCAATCGGACAGCTGCGCCCAGCCGAAGTGGTTGCCAGCCATGCTTATATATTTATGGCGGGGGCGATTGCCATCTGCGCAATGATCTTACCCGGTATTTCCGGCAGTTTTATTCTTTTATTATTGGGTGTTTATGGTCATGTAATAGGTGCGGTCAAAGCACTGGACTTAACAACGCTGCTGCTCTTCGGCAGTGGTTGTGCTATTGGCTTGCTGAGTTTTGTGAGAATTTTGACCTGGTTATTAGATCATTATCATCAGCGTGTTATTGCCCTGTTGGCTGGATTTATTGCCGGCTCTTTATATCTGGTTTGGCCCTGGAAAGAAGTTCTCTCTGTGTATAGCGATTCACATGGTGCTGAAAAACCCTTCGCACAAGCGAATGTCCTACCGGCTAAGTTTGAGCTGATAACCGGTCAATCGTCAGAGCTTCTTGCCTGTGTGCTGCTGATGATCTTGGGATTGCTGGTCGTTTTTGCCCTTGAAAAATTGGGTGAGAAAAAAACGTAGCAGACCTTTT
>DATCZZ010000400.1:0-2860 GCA_036525635.1 Psychromonas sp.
GGTACGTTTAGAGTTTACCGGTGCATCGGTTGACGCACCTTTAATTAGCCAGGTGGCGCGCGAGTACGCTATTGATATCAGTATTATCAGCTCCAATATGGACTATGTCGGCGGGGTTAAATTTGGTCTGATGTTGGCGGAATTTTTTGGCCCGGAAGAGGCGGCTGTAGAAGCTATTACTTTTCTAAAAAACCATCATGTAGAAGTAGAGGTGTTAGGTTATGTCAGTTGATACGACATTGAGTTGGTGGAGTAATAATGAGCGCCTTATACAATTATTGATTGATTCATTGGGTCAGACCTTGGTGATGGTCTTTGTTTCCGGTTTTATCGGTTTTGCTGTCGGTATCCCGATTGGCGTTTTATTGCATTTAAGTAAAAAACATGGACTACTTGAAAATCATATTGTAAACAAAATATTAGGTGTAGTGGTTAATATTGGCCGTTCTATCCCTTTTATCATTCTTCTGGTCGCCATTATTCCCTTCACACGTTTTGTGGTTGGTACCACCATTGGCACCGCAGCGGCAATTGTGCCGCTGACCATTGGTGCTATTCCTTTTATTGCCCGTCTTGTTGAAGGCGCATTATTAGAAGTACCATCAGGATTGGTGGAAGCCGCGCAGGCAATGGGCGCAAAACCCAAACAGATCATAATGAAAGTGCTTTTACCGGAAGCATTACCTGGCATTATCAATGCCGTTACCATTACGCTAGTCACATTAATAGGTTACTCTGCAATGGCGGGAACAGTCGGCGGTGGTGGTCTTGGAGATGTCGGTATCCGTTATGGCTATCAGCGTTTCGATGGTACGGTGATGATGATTACGGTCGTTATCTTAGTTCTGCTTGTACAAATTATTCAATCAGTTGGTGATCACTTGGTCAAGTATGTTGACCATCGTTAATAGTGACACTTTAATATTTAAAATTCAGGGAATACCTGGAAGGAGAAATACCATGATCTTTAGCCTTAAAAATCTTTTTGCTGCCGCCGGCCTGGCTTCTACACTGCTATTGAGCGCTTGTGGAGAGCAGGAGGCTGTTGTTGATAATAATAAAATTACCGTTGGTGTCATTGCCGGTTCTGAAACCCAGGTCGCTGAAGTTGCTGCAAAAGTTGCCAAAGAAAAATATAATTTAGACGTTAAATTGGTTACTTTTTCTGATTACATTACACCCAACGCTGCACTCGATGAAGGCTCTCTTGATATTAATGCATTCCAGCACAAGCCTTATCTGGATCAGCAGATTAAGGATCGTAATTATAAATTTGCAGTGGCAGGTAATACATTTGTTTACCCTATTGCTGCTTACTCAAGCAAAATAACGTCACTTGATGAATTACAAGATGGTGCTCAAGTCGCCGTGCCAAGCGATCCTACAAACTTGGGGCGTTCATTGCTGCTCCTTCAGCAACAAGGCCTGTTGGTATTGAAAGAGGGGGCAGATCTGAGTGCAACGGTACTTGATATTGTTAGCAGCCCCAAGAACTTGAAGATTGTCGAGTTAGAAGCCGCACAACTGCCACGCTCTTTAGATGATGTTAGCCTTGCAATTATTAACACAACCTATGCTGGCAGCATTAACCTGTCTCCGGAAAAAGATGGCCTTTTTGTGGAAGATAAAGAATCTCCCTATGTAAACCTAATCGTTGCACGTGAAGATAATGTTAATGCTGAAAATGTAAAAAACTTTGTTAAAGCATATCAGTCAGACGCGGTTTATGAAGCTGCAATGGAAATTTTCCAGGGTGGTGTGGTTAAAGGTTGGTAGCAGCCAAGTAGGCAGTTAATCGCAAAAAGTATTGCTCTCCGGTCAATACTTTTTGCCTCTCTGCTTAATATTATTCCGGGAAGTGAAATTTATAAGGTGATGCAATGAAAGTGGCGATTATCGGGCTGGGTGATATTGCACAAAAAGCCCATTTACCAGTTATCTCGCAAGTTGACGGGCTGGAGTTGGTGCTGTGTACACGAGACAGCAATACCTTAAAGAAACTTGCCCGGCAGTATCGTATTCATGAGTGTTATTCAGATTACCGCGAGTTAATCAAAGCACGGATAGATGCTGTGATGATTCACAGCAGCACCGCTTCTCACGTGCAGATAGCCACCTTTTTTTTACAACAGGGTATTCCGACCTTTGTTGATAAACCCCTTGCTGATAACGCCTTTGATTGTGAAAAACTCTATGAGTTAGCAGCCAAAAATCAGCAGCCTTTATACATGGGTTTTAATCGTCGCTTTATCCCTCTCTATAACCAATATTTACCCGGTGTTCAAACCGCTCAGGCGCATGCTTTACTGTCCCTGCATTGGGAAAAAAACCGATTCAATCAGCCTGGCGATATCCGCACCTTTATTTTTGATGATTTTATCCACCCATTGGATAGTGTAAATCTTGATGCTAAAAATAACTTAGAAAACGTGCACCTTACCTGGCAGTTTAAGGGCGAGTTGTTAGCCCGTTTAGATGTTCAGTGGCAGCAGCAAAATACTCTGCTGCAGGCAACAATGAATCGTGTTTACGGTATCACTAAAGAGCGGATCTCTGCCTGTTATGAAAACCGCGCTTATGAGTTTGATTCATTTGTCGCGGGTAAATGCTGGCAAGATAATCAAGAGTCGGTCATAGTGTTGCCCGACTGGATCCCAATGTTAACGGCTAAAGGCTTTACCGCTATGATTGAAGATTGGCTGCGTGTTGTGCAGAGTGGCAAGTTAGCGCCGGCGGTCGTTGAGCGTAACCTTGCAAGCCACCAGTTAGCCGAAGCAATTTGCCAGAAGATCTTACACCAATCTGGATAGCTATCTGATCAATTTTGCTGGGTAAAATAACCGCTTTTTTCAATCGCCTA
>DATCZZ010000401.1:0-4969 GCA_036525635.1 Psychromonas sp.
TCAATAAACTGCGTGTCGTTGACTTGAATGCGCAGATCCAAAAAGCTGGACAAAAGGTGCAGCTACAACAGGCTAACTTAAGCGCAAGCAATCTGCGCATAGCTGCCGATAATTTGCTTCAGCCGGATTTGCCGCAGGTCAGTGTAAATCTGGATTTTGCCAGGCTTAAAATACAAAAATCCCCGCAACAGCAACTGCTCATAAAAGAGGGGCAGCTTAAAAGTGATTTAACATTAGTGAGCTTGCAGGCAACCTTGGGGGCGGCAATACAATCTATCGAGCTTGATTTATCGGATCTGCCCAAGGTTGTTATGACGGATAGCCTGCTGGATTTAAAAATTGACAAAGATAAGGTCATCTTAGCGCAATTGCTCACTAACGTTTTTGATGGTGAGCTGAATTTACAGGCGCAGGCTTTATTGGCGATTAATCCACTTGCTTCGCCTATGCTGGCGGTTAAGTCCATTACCATAGAGTCATTACTGATAAAGGAGATGAACTTACGTATCCCATCCTTAGATAAGGTTGCCGGTAGACTCGAAACAGAGCCAGACAAAGAGCAGTCATTATTGCCGGTCGAAACAATTTTTATAAAACAGGCGCACTCAGAAAATGTCGATATTAGCAGTGAAAATTTGACACTGCTTAACTTACACGCGGCTGTGCAAGGCTTATATCTGGTCAAAAACAGGCGGCTTATTGATTTTGCCTTGGATAATGATCAGGATGGCCTATTTGCGTTAAAATTCGATTTATTACGCTGGTTTGATAGTGAGATTGAGGCATTTTCAGCGACCGGCAGCCTCAATCAAGATGAGCAATCTTTACAGCTTATTCAGGAGTATTTTAAAACAAAATAACGGCGCTTCCATATACCCAAACTACTTCAATCTGCATCTTCAAGCCGCTTGGGTATCAAGCTCCCGCTTAATCGCTATGGAATATTAAACTCCTTCAATTTACGGGTCAGCGTATTTCTTCCCCAGCCGAGTAATTTAGCGGCTTCCTGCTTTTTACCTTGGGTAAATTGTAATGCGGCCTGAAGCATAATCTGCTCAATTTCGGGCATGGCATTAGCCAGTATATTCTCTTTTCCCTGTTTTAATTCTGCTAAGATCCACTCCCGCAGGTGTTTCTGCCAAAGTGGGCTTTCGTCATCAACCGCTTGTGTTTCCTGGACCGTTAATTCCGGCGGTAAATCGTAAATATGGATCTCTTGCCCGCTGGTCATCACTGTCACCCAGCGGCATATGTTTTCCAATTGACGCACGTTCCCAGGCCAAGGTAACTGACTTAAATAATCTTTCGTTTCCTGGGTGAGTTGTTTACTTTTGACGTTTAACTCTTTAGCAATTTGGTTTAAAAAATGCTGTGCTAATAAACTGATGTCTTCACGGCGCTCTTTTAACGCAGGTAATTGTATACGAATGACATTTAAACGATGAAAAAGATCTTCACGGAAATCGCCCGATTTTACTTTCTGCTCTAAATTTTGGTGGGTAGCTGCAATGATGCGCACATCTACTTTGATAGCCTGATGGCCGCCGACGCGATAGAACTGGCCATCAGCCAGTACGCGTAATAAACGGGTTTGCACATCCAATGGCATATCACCAATTTCATCTAAAAAAAGTGTTCCTCCATCCGCTTGCTCAAAGCGCCCCTGGCGATTTGCAGCTGCACCGGTAAACGCACCTTTTTCATGGCCAAACAGCTCTGCTTCAATCAGCTCCTTGGGGATGGCGGCCATATTTAAGGCGATAAAGGTTTTATCTTTACGCGGGCTATGTTTGTGCAGGGCATGAGCAACCAACTCTTTACCCGTTCCGGATTGACCATTGATTAAAACACTCATGCTGGAACGCGATAAGCGGCCAATAACACGAAAAACCTCCTGCATTGCCGGCGCTTCACCAATAATTTCAGGTGTTGCCACAAGTGTCTCGGGGGCTTTTTTCTTTTGTTTTAATTCAATGCTGTGGCTGATTGCCCGCTGAATCAAGGCTGTCGCCTCATGAATATCAAAGGGTTTTGGTAAGTATTCAAATGCACCACTCTGGTAAGCATTGACCGCGCTGTCGAGATCGCTGTGCGCGGTCATGATAATGATTGGAATTGATGGAAAACGTTCATGAATACGTTCCATTAGTTCCAAACCATTAATACCCGGCATACGCACATCGGAAATAATAACCTCGGGCTGCTCAGTTTGTAGCTGGCGCCATAAACTTTCACCATCGGGGAAACTGGTATAGTCAATATTCTCAGCTTTTAATGTACGCTCTAAAACCCAACGAATAGCGTGGTCATCATCCACAATCCAAGCTGAAGCCATTATGATTTTTCCTTTTCTGCAATGTTAAGTGTTCAGTGCTTGCCACAGTTAAATAGCAAGTATTGTATTAATTATTTTAAATCAAATGATTAACGGCAAATAGACAATAAACTCAGTGTGACCTTCGTAGCTGTTGCATTCGATGCGGCCTCTGTGTTGTTTAATAAGCTCTTGCGCAATCGACAGGCCCAGGCCGGTGCCGTCACTGCGTCCTGTTACCATAGGGTAGAACAGGGTGTTTTTTAAATGCTCAGGAATGCCGGGGCCGTTATCGATAATTTTAATTTCGGCGGTCAGGCGCTGTAATACACCATTAATAATCACCTGGTGGGCTGTACGTGTTCTCAAAATTATTTCTGATTTTTTTTCAGGCTGCATATTGAGCGCCTGTATAGCGTTTTGAATAATATTTAAGAATGCCTGTTGTAATTGATCCGGCTGCATTTCAAAATCTGGAATGCTGGGATCATAATCAATCTTGATACGAATATGTTCAGGCAGATCTAAGCAGACTAATTTGCGTACTTTTTCAAGCACGGAATGTAAATTGTGTTCGGCACGTTGCCCCAGCGTCTGCGGACCTAATAAACGGTCAACCAATGCACTCAAGCGATCTGCCTGTTCGATAATAATTTGGGTAAACTCTTTAAGCTCAGGATCGGGCAGTTCACTTTCTAATAATTGTGCTGCTCCGCGTAATCCGCCAAGCGGATTTTTTATTTCATGGGCGAGTCCGCGAACAAGATCTTTGGCTGCTTTTTGATGATGTTCCTGATAATAAAATTGGCTAATCTTACGCTGCTGTTCAATACAGTGCATCTCAATGATCACATAATCCTTATTATCAAAGCTCATATAGGTGGCACTTACTGCCACCAAAACGGGGTGCCCATCAATAAACAAAGTCGTTTCACTTTCAGTGAAAGCATTTTTATTGCTAAAAATCTTCTCAATATAAGTTGGATTGAAGTGATAATGGTTGGCCAGTTGCTGCAGGCTTTGCTGGTAAAGACGTTGCCTACTTTGCGATAATAATATCTCACTCGCAGGATTTGCATAGATCAGTGTTAACTCGGCATTAATAATAACAAATGCGGTATTTGCTTCCTCAAGGATGGCAACTGCCAGTGAGTTTGGTTGATTATTTAACATGTCAGCCTTATTTATGAAGCGGATTTGATCGACGCTCTTTGTAAATGTACAGTAACCACCTGTGTTTGCGCCAGTGTATTACCCTTTTCATCCAGTAATTGGACTTGTATTTGGTGCGTACCCCGGTCAATATTCAAGGCGCGTATGGTTGACGAGATTTGTGGATTACCGAGTGGTTTACCATCTAAAAACAGCTGTAATTTCTGTGCGTTTGTTTTCTCTGGCATGGTTTGAACCTGGATATTAATCGTGCCGTCATTGCTGCGCAGCAGGCTATCATCTGCCGGTGAAATAATGGTTGCCTGATAGGTAATGGCAGATTCTTTTACTGCTTCTGCAACCGATGACACCTCTTCTGTTGCGCTATCCCGCCCGATATTCTCCATGGAGACCACATTTTCATTGCTCACTTGGATTGTTTCCGTGCCGGGAGTTGCCGTATCGGCATAATGGATTTTTCCATCCGCATCAACCCAGTGGTAAATTTTAGTTTCTGCTAATGTACTGATAGGTGAAAATAGTAAAATTAACGCTGCTAAGCCAAATAGGGTGTTTTTCATAATAATAAACCTTTGAATTGGGAGGTTCAATTGTGGTTCAGGATACTATTTTAGGCAATAAAAACCCGTATTAGTGCAGATTTTTCCACTTAAAGTGTGAAGCGTTTGAAAAACGTTTATAGCATCACTTGTGATGATACTTAATAAGGGTATTAGTTCGTAACTGTAAATAATAAGTCTCACCCGATGTGCATAAAGCGAGACTTATTCGTCGTCTTTATTCAGGGTAAACAAGCAAGCTTGTTTACCCTGATTGAAATCTATTTGATAAATAGCATTTCTTGGTATTTAGGTAATGGCCATAGCTCATCAGCCACTAAACCTTCAAGCGCATCAGCGTGTACACGAACTTGATTCATCAAGCCGCGGACAACATCGGCACAGAAACGCATGTGCGCTTCAGTATCAGCAAAGTCATGAGTAGCAATCGCATCACTTAGTTTAGCAACTGCTGCCATCATGCCATTTGCTTCTGCAGCGATTGCAGCAGCAATTGAAGTGTCAAGCTCAATACCTAGCTTAGCGATCGAAGAGGCGGTCAAGCCCAGCTCTGACAAGTAGCTAGTTGCTGCAGGGTAGATTCTGGTAGTCGCGATATCAACCACTAATTTAGCTTCAACTTCAATAGAAAGGATGTATTGCTCAGCATAAACTTCGTAACGGCTTTCTAATTCAACTGGCGATAATACTTTTGTATTTTTGAAAAGTTCAATAACAGACGCTTCACGTAATGCAGGCAGGGCATCAGCAGTGGTTGGTAAATTTTTCAAACCACGCTCTTCAACCGCCATTTTGTGCCATGCTGCAGAGTATCCGTCACCGCCAAATACAACGTTGCCGTGCAGCTCCATCAGCTCTTTTAATACTGAGATAACAGCAACAGTTTGATCGGTTTCTTTAGTCAAAGCAGCTTCTAGCTTCT
>DATCZZ010000402.1:0-3220 GCA_036525635.1 Psychromonas sp.
AAATTCAGTCGCGCGCGTATTTTTGTCATCGATTTGTAAACGGCAGTAGATCTCACGCTGCATGACTCGACTATTGCTCATAAAATGTACTGGCTGCCATTGCAAAATAAACTGATTTTTGGAAATCGCATTTTCCAGGCGAGCGCGCCACTCTTCCTGAGTGAACTCTTGCTCCACATGCGCTTGAAACCATTTGCTTCGTTGATTTTCTAACAGCGCTTTCTGCAGTGCATGATCTGCTTGTGACAGTAAGACCTCACGCGTCACATTAGCCGTTCTTTCACTTATGCCAATGGCATAATCACGGTTGGGCGTGCAGCCAGCCTGCAGCATCTCTTGATTAATGAAACGTATCAACAGCTGTAAATAATGGCTTATCTCTTTACTGTCAGCATCCGTTAAAAGAAAAGCAAATTCAGTGTTTGAAATACGTGCAATAAAACTTTCCGGTAAACCTTGCTGCAATTTATCCGCCAGGATTTTTATGGTTTGATCCCGCATCTGATAGCCAAACTTACGGTGGATTTCGTCTAACCAGGAAAATTTAGCTAAAAATAGTGCGCCAATGCCCGGCTCATTTAACCAACTATTCAGATGCCCGGTTAAATGCACTCTGTTGGGCAGCCGTGAAACCGCATCAAATAATTTTTCATTTTTTAGCAGGCTAACTTGATCGTCTAGAGAGTGAAAGACTAACTTTAATTGTCCCGACATCGCGTTAACAGCCTCCACCACTTTTTTAAGTTCCGCGGTTTTAGGTAGGGCTAAATTTTCATTGAATTTACGTTGCGCAATGTTATGGGCGTGTGTGGCAACTTCATCCAAGGGTTTCAGTATTGCTTTTAAACGCAATCGAAACAGCAGCGTTGACAGAATAAAAATAGCCACTAAAACCAGCACCATTTTGTTCATGATCCGCCATAATTCACTGTAAGCAATGGCTGGATTTGATTCTATTCTCAGCGTCGCCAGCTGTAACCACCCGGAGGTAATGACGGTTTCTCTTGTTTGCCCTTTAAAGAACCCCAAGTTAACAAACCACTGCGGCACACCATTGATAGTGAGCGGATTATGCCAAACCTGTTGTTTTTGATCAGCAAGCCAGATCAGGCTAACATTTTGGTAAAAACCACCCTCAAAAATAACATTTATTAATGTTTCGACCGTCGCAACATCACCTGTTTCCAGGTGAGGTTTTAACATCAGACTTAATGAGGTAGTGGTATTATTAAGATCCGACTCCATTTGATTGTTCATGAACGCCGTTGTTTCGGTAAATTGAAAATAAAATAAACTCGACATCACCAGCAAAAATAATCCCAGCAGCAATGAGTTTATCTGGTTAAACAGGGTCATTTAATACTTACTCCATTATCAACCTGGGTTGTTTCATGTTTGAAACTCGCAAGCGTTGATTTAAATTTGTCCATCGTTTAAGGCGTTCTGAATTACCAGCCAGAACCCCCTGCCCTTTTTCTTTATTTAGCCAAAGCTGTTTACCGTTAAAGCTATAAACAGGATAAAGATCTTGACGCAGATTTGCAGGTTTAATTTCAGCATCTAAATTATCGAGCACCAAAGGAACTGAACCAGGCGTCTCGTAATAGGAAAGTACCATATGATATTGTTTGAGTTTCAGCGCGTTGACCATAGTAATACGCATTTTTTGATCATCAATACCAAGCGCTAATAATGTGAAGTATTTTGCGATTGCGTAGTCTTCACAGTCCCCCCCATTTGCCCCGATAAATTCAACCGGGGTTGCCCAGTAATTATCTTCCCCCCAGAGTGTTTTATCATCGACGAAATAGAGCATATTAAAAAAATTGTTGACCCTGGTCAGTTTTGCTTTCTCATCCAGCCCTTCGCTTGAGTGCAGAATATTAAACCAGGCCCTGCCGCGCTGCGCCGCGCGCTCACCGTAATTGAGGACAAGCGCGCTGATGATTTTTTGCTCATTCAATAAGATTGTGCTCTGGGCGGAAAGGGCAGGCGTATTTATCAGCAGCAACAGGAAGCTAAATAGATACCAGCCAGCTATACGCAGATCACTTATCATCTTCTGTCAGTATCATTGCGCAGGATCATCAACACTGTAGATCGTCCATTTCATCTCTTTGTTATGAATTTTACGGCTCAATTCAGCAACGATCCGCCGGTTACGCGCATGAACATACTCGTCATCACCCTCTAACAATAATTGTTCGAAACCATAACCTATTGTAGTGATTCGAGTTTTATCTATGGCAAACCTGGTGACTAAGATATCTTTAATAGCCTCAGCGCGCTGTAATGACAGTTTTTTGTTGTATTCCGCTGTCCCCTGTTTACTGGTATGCCCCTCAATGGTGACACTGGCCGAAGGGTACTCTTTCATAAAATCAGCTAATTTTTTAATTTCAGGAAAATACTTTGCACTTACCGCAGATGAATCATTACTGAAGTTAACCAACAATTGTCTTCTGAGTATTTCAACGTTTTCAATTGTACAGCCGCTATTATCAACCTGTTCGCCGGAAAAAGTTTCAGGACAATTATCACGCGCACTGATCACACCATCACCTTCTGAATCACTTAAATCAAATTTCTGCGCAGTTGGCTCCGGTGTCATATCTATAACCTGGGTTGTACAAGCTGAGAGCAAAATAACCAAAAAAATATTTATCAATGTTTTCATCGCGTCACTCCTCCATTATATTGTTGCTCACCTTGCCAGCTGGATGGCCGCGTTATACGCAACGCATCAAGCAATATCCCCATTGCGTGTAAAATACGATATTGCGCCGTTATTTCTGTAAATTCCGCCTCTAAAAAATCTCTGCGAGCCTGATACAGTTCATTTTCTGTATCTAGTAAATCAAGCAGGGTACGCTGCCCGATTTTAAACTGCTGAACATAATCAGACTGGGTATCTTTGGATGCAATAACATGCATTTTTATATATTTTTTCTGCAGATTTAACTGCTCAAAAGCATTCCAGGCAAGGGTAAACTCTTCCGTCACTTCGCGGTGGACATTACGGTTAAGTTCTTTTGCTTCACTCATTTTATAGGCCGTTTCTTTGGCATACGCCTGGTCTCCACCGCCTGAAAAAATATTGTATGAAAAGCGCACCATAGCCCGTCGCGGTGACATCGCGCAGGGCGTAGAGCCTCTTGTCCGCCGGGGCCAGCTCGCCGGTCTGCCCGATCAGGCAGGCGCCGACGTCGCGCACCAGGTC